>CAMFET010000082.1 GCA_945949475.1 uncultured Phascolarctobacterium sp. | reverse complement strand
TTAATATTCCCATAACGCACATCTTATCATATGTCAAAACGCGTCCATCGGCCAAAGTAGTCCTGAGCGCTGCAGGCTCGAGTGCAGCAGCCACCGCTTCCTGTAGCTCTGTAGCCACCTGCTTAAGGCCAAAATACTGCATCAGCTCCAGCTTTTTTAATACAAGCTTATACTGCTTCAATGTGCCCAAAAGCACCACATTTACATATTTATCCGCATTCACAATGCAGCCCGTGGGCACCACAGCATCGCCACCAGCAGCCAGCATTTCCTGCTTTAAAATATTAGCCGCCGGAGTGCGCACCCCCAGCAGCTTATAAGGCACAATCTCACTTTTATGAGCAAAAATAGGCAAGCTAGCCGGATGCGCCCCAATGCTAGCCATGGCCTCACCCAGCAGCTCCTTATTAATTTTTAACAACATTAGCTTTCACTCTTTTCTACAACAGCAAAGGCATTATGGTTGTGGATACTCTCCACGCTTTCCACCTCTGCCCGATACCAGGTAATGCGCTTATCAGCCTCGAGCCGCAGGGCAATTTCCCGCACGGCATCCTCCACAAAGCGAGGATTTTCATAGGCATGCTCCGTCACAAACTTTTCATCCGGACGCTTAAGCAGGCCATACACCGGTGCACTGGCAGCAGCGTCGGCAATCTCGGCCAGCTCCTCCAGCCACACTAATTCATTAGCCTCTATCTCCAGCTTCGCCCACGCCCTTTGATTATGCGCACCATAGTCACTAATTTCTTTAGAGCAGGGGCACAGCGTTTGCATGGGCACCACAGCCTTAATCCTGAGCTTAAACTCCTTGCCCTTTTCGGCCTTATACACGCAATCGATATCCATCGGCGCAGTCATACCGCTCACAGGAGCTGTTTTGGTAATAAAATAAGGGAACTCTAGCTGCAAAAAAGCTTTTTCCGCCTGCAAATGCTCCTTTAAATGGTCCAAAATACCTTCTATCTCTCCCAAGCCCACGGGACCAAGCTCGCGCATGCACTCCACAAAACGGCTCATATGCGTACCGCGCATATCATGGGGCAAATCCACAGCCAAAAGCACCTTAGCCACGCTATGCTGAGTGCCACGCTCCCTATCCCGCAGCTCGATGGGCCAGCGCAAGTCCTTAATGCCCACATGCTTTAGAGGGATGTGGCGCAAATCCTTTTCACTCTGTACGTCCTTCACCTTACTCACCTCGATAAACGCAGCCACTGGTGCGGGTTTCCCAAACCTCTACCTCATACAAATGGTAATGGTCACTTTTAAGAAGTCCCTCTAGCTTGTTCCAAACCCATACGCTGATATTTTCAGCAGAGGGAACAGGCAGCACATCATTTAGGCAGGCATGATCCAAATGCACCAAAACCTGCTCTTTGACCAAATTCTTCAATTTAATAAAATCGATAACCATACCCTCGTGGTCCGGCGTACCCTCCACCTTCACCACCAGCTTATAGGTGTGTCCATGCAAATGCTCACATTTGCCATTATAAGCAGGCAAATAATGCGCTGCATCAAAATCAAATTCTTTAATAATTATCACTTGTATTCCCCTCCATATAAGGTTAGGCCGGCAAAATTATCCACCTGGCGCAATGCCTCGTAGGCCACAATAGCTACGGAATTGGACAAATTCAAGGAGCGTGCTTCCTCAATCATGGGAATGCGCACGCAGCAATCAGCATATTCCTCACGAAGCTTATCCGGTAGTCCCGCCGTTTCCTTACCAAAAATCAGCAAGCTATCGGCATCATACTGCACATCAGCATAGGACTTATGCGCCTTAGTGGTTAGCAAAAACTTAGAATTATCCTTATACTTTTCCAAAACCTCGTACACACTGTCATAATAGTGAATATCGACCAAATGCCAGTAATCAAGGCCGGCACGCTTTAAATATTTATCCTCGACAGAAAAACCCAACGGCCGCACCAAATGTAAATGACAGCCGGTTGCCGCACATAAGCGGGCAATATTACCAGTATTACCGGGAATTTCGGGCTCAACCAAAACTATATGCATTATTATTTCTCCTTCATTAGTTCATCTACACGCTCACGCATGCTTTTCTTCTTTTTATCCTTTTGCTTAGCTTTTTTATCTGCTTTATCCTGCTTATCCTTCTTGGCTTGTCCACCGGGCATGGCCAGCATTTTTTGGTAGGTAGCCATGATTTTTTCGCAATACAAGGAGCCCATGGCCCAGGTACCATTCAAGCCGTACCAGGTATCCACCAGCCCTCGCTCCAAGCGGATATTATGCGCCAGCTCATAGCGTGGGTCCACAATTTTCGTTTGGGGGCGCTTCTTTTGCGTATAGGCCAAAAGATGCTGAATGTGCGCCCGCACGCCCAGCTCCGGTGTTTTAAAGGATGCACCCTTCACACCACCGCCCGTGGTACCCAGGCCGCAGAAATTATTTTGCTTATGATGCACATCACCGCCATAGGCATAGGTGCCTGTTTCTACTAAGGATTGGGCCAAAGCCAAATCGGGACGAACCTCCTCCCGCTCGGCCTCCTGCCAATATAAATCCACCAGCTCTTCTACGCTGCAGTCCAAACGCACCTTGGGATTAGCTTGCTTAATATAAGCCACGGCCTGTTTTTTGGTAGCCTCAGCCTCGCCAAAAATGCTGATTTTCTTGTAATCGGCAGGTAGCTCCGTTCCCAAAAAATAGCTTTTGCCATCCTTTTCTACCAGCATATTGCTTTGCTTGGCAGTGGCTTGCTGTTTACTCTTGGGTGTAGACTTCTTCTTCCCCTGCTGAGCAATTTTAATAATTCTCGGAGCTGTAGAAACCACTGTGTTTTTACTATTATACTTGATTACCTTGGCTGCCTCGGCCCCGCTTACCCCAGCAAGCAGACTTAAGGCCACGCCCACAGCCATAATGCTTTTATACCCTTTATATTTCATGCATGCAACTCCTCGTTGTATTCAAATCAATCTATAGCTACAATTTTACCCCATAACCCAAGCCCTTGTAAAGTTTTTCCGACTATTCTTCTAGTTAATTCACAAAGCTGTATTTTTTTAGTATAATATAGGTAAGAAAAAAGACAGCACAGGGCTGTCCACAAAAGGAGGAACGCTTATGTCCGCAAAATTCCATTATATTAATCATGCTTGCTTTGTAGTTGCGAAGAACGATTCTGCTATTATTTTTGACCCTTATCTGGACGGCAATCCCGAAGGACTCACTGCTGATGACATTAAGGTGGACTATATTTTTATTAGCCACGCTCACTTTGACCATTTAGGCAGCGCCTTTGAAATTGCCAAAAAATGTGATGCTACCATTATTTCCACTGCAGAAATCGCCGGTATGGCAGGCGAAGCCGGCTGCAAGGCCCACGGCATGCACCTTGGCGGTACCTATATGTTCCCCTTTGGCAAGGTGCGCGTAACCTTGGCCTTCCATGGCTCCGGCATCGCTGGTGGGCACGCCTGCGGCTTTGTAGTTGATTTTTATGGCACCAAGCTCTATTTTGCCGGTGATACTGCTCTCTTCAGCGATATGCAGCTGCTGCCCAAGCTGGATCCCTTTGATTACGCAGTTTTGCCCATCGGTGGCAACTTCACCATGGATCCCAAGGATGCAGCCATCGCCGCAGATTTTCTCAAGGCTCCCACCGTTATCCCCATTCACTACAACACTTGGCCACCCATTGCTCAGGATGTAAATGCCTTTAAGGCCGATGTAGAAGCCAACACCGCCAGCAAGGTTTTGATAGTAAAGCCCGGCGAGGTTGTGGATTTGGCTTAAGATAGAGTATATTATTGCGTTTAACAGCGCATAAGGAAAGGCGTCGCAGCAGCGACGCCTTTTTGCTATTATTTGAGCTAAAAGACACAAACTAAAAGCCTAAGCCCCAATAATCGGTCTGCCCTCCATCGTGTTCACAAGCTTGGAAAGCTCCCATTTAATGGTCTCTTCAGGATGCTCCACGGTGCCAATTTCCTTCAGCTCGCGCTCACGCAGCTTTTTCTTTAAGAACTTGTCCCCATCCTTTTTATACACCAACAAATCAGCGCAGGCAGAGGTTTTAACATAAGTATCGTTATCCTCCCTAAAGCCCATGCTCGGCACAATGTACTCATCCAGCTCGTAAACACGCGCTACCACCAGCACATCCACCTTGCTCTTCTCGGCCAATGCCTGCAGACTATCCTTATCCAGCTTCGCACCACTGCGTACGGCACCGCTCACCAGCTCTTGCGGCGCACCGCCATCAATAATCTGGTAATATGGAAAATGATAGGCCCACTTCACTACCTGACGCCAGGTTTTGTAAACCGCACCATTCACATCCCCGTCCTGGTCGATAACAACAAAGCCCACTGGTTTTTCGGCAATTTCGGCCCTAGCCTCATTAGGCAAAGCAGTTACTGCCATAGCCATCATCATCAATAAACAGCCTAAGAAATGTACTAGCTTTTTCATATGCTTGCCACCTTTCCTTAGAACAAACGGGCTACCGCACCGCGCACAATGGCGATTTGATATTGCAGGGCTTGGTCATACAACTCCTTCGGCACGATGGCTTCACCCTCGGTGCGCTTGGCAACCACACCACACACAGCACCAGCCTTAATCCCCAAGGCTTGGCAGGTTACAAAGAGAGCAGAAGTTTCCATTTCATAATTTAATGCACCCAAACGCTGCCACTCCTGCATAGTGCCTTGAAAAGCCAGCGGCACATAGCCAGTGAAGCTGTCGTACCGCTCCTGCCCCGGCCAAAAGGTGTCGCTCGAAACGGCAATCCCCACATGATAGGGTGCATTGCATTCCTTAGCCGCCTCAACAAGAGCACCCGTAACCGTAAAACTGGCCACAGCAGGAAAGCTTGCAGGCGCATAATGATGCGAAGTGCCATCCAAGCGTACGGAAGCCTTATTAATAATAACCTCGCCCGGATTAATATAATCTTGAATCGTGCCCGTAGTGCCCACGCGAATCACCTGATTAATGCCCATGCGTGCCAATTCTTCTAAGCAAATGGCTACAGAGGGCCCGCCCATACCCGTAGAGCACACTAATACCGGCTGGTCATCAATGTGCGTCAGCCAGCTAGTGTACTCGCGATGGCAGGCA
>CAMFET010000081.1 GCA_945949475.1 uncultured Phascolarctobacterium sp. | reverse complement strand
TTAAAAAATTGTATGAAGAATTCTATGGACAACCCTTGAGCGAGCTGGCCGAAAAGATGCTGCATACAATGTATAAGGACAGAAGCGAGCTGCTTCATGTCAATAAAAAGGAGGAAACAAAAATGACTAAATGGAAATGTGGTATTTGCGGTTATATTTATGAGGGCGAAGCACTGCCGGAAGGCTTTACCTGCCCGATTTGCAAACAACCTGCAAGCGTGTTCGTAAAAGTTGAAGAGGCTGCTCCTGCAACTAATAAATATGCTGGCACTCAAACTGAAAAGAACCTGATTGCTGCTTTTGAAGGCGAATCCGGTGCACGTAACAAATACACTTATTTTGCAGGCGTAGCTAAGGATGAGGGCTACGAGCAAATCGCTGGCCTATTCCTGAAGACTGCTGAAAACGAAAGAGAGCATGCTAAGCTGTGGTTCAAGGAGCTGGGCGGCCTTGGCGATACTGCTGCTAATTTGTTGGCTGCTGCCGAGGGTGAAAACCATGAATGGACCGATATGTATGTTGGCTTTGCTGAAACTGCCGATGCAGAAGGCTTCCACGAGCTGGCTGATAAATTCCGCGCTGTTGCTGAAATCGAGCGCCATCATGAAGAGCGCTATAGAGCACTGCTCAAGAATGTAGAAACTGCTCAAGTATTTGCTAAGAGCGAAATCAAGATTTGGGAATGCCGTAACTGCGGTCACATTGTAGTTGGCACTAAGGCTCCCGAGGTTTGCCCGGTTTGCCTGTACGCACAATCCTATTTTGAAATTCACGAATCCAACTACTAAGCCTAATTATAATTGCATATTAATACACAGCTGCAAGCTCTGCTATTAAGCGGGGCTTGCATTTTTTTATTAACAAGTATTGGCGATACAAAATATGTTTGGATGCATGGCAAAAATATACCTTTGAAAAGTGCATTTTTCTTGCATTTTGTGCACTTCTTTGTTAATATTATATTTAGGAGTAGTATCGCATGACGACGGACATGACAACTATTACATAGGAACTGGGTGAGAATGGTGGACCAGCATTTCAGTAAAATTGGTGAAGTGCATACCATGTTGCAGGAAGCGAAAATCGGCCTGTGGTGTGTGGAATATGATGAAAACAAGCCTCCGCGTTTATATGCTGACGATACTTTTTTGTCCATGATGGGCATAGCTAAGGAGCTTTCGCCGGAGGAGGGCTATAGACTGTGGGAGGATAATATTCCCTCCTATGAAAAAGAGCGTGCCATAGCTTATATGCAAACGATGATGCAGGGCGAGCATTCGGAAATAGAATATGCTTGGCAGCATCCGAGTAAGGGACTTTTATATATTCGTTGCTGTGGCGATTTAGATTTGGAGTACACCGAGGGTAAACGCGTGCATGGCTGCCATCAGGATATTACTAATGTAGTGCAGGTGCAGCATACTATCGAGGGCAAGCTCAAGGAAACACAGCAAAGCTATGCTCGGCTGAACCGCGATAATCAGAGCAAGCAAAAGATTTTGAATGCTATTCCCGGTGGTGTAGCCGTTATTAAACGGGATGAACGGGGCGTGTGGCAGCCAGAGTTTATGTCCCAAGGCTTTGCCAATATGTTTGGCATGAGCCTAGCGCAGCTGTGGGAGCTGTACGCGAAGGATGCTATGGCAGGCGTGCATCCTGATGATAGAGCACAATTAGCGCATGATTTGAGTATATATTTAAGTGGTGAAGAGGAATCGGCCGAATTTGTTTATCGCCTGATTCGTGCTGATGGTAGCTATATTTGGGTGCGCAATACCTTGAACGGCATGCCCTCTGAGGATGGCCTGCGACGCAATTATTGCGTGTATCGTGATGTTAGCAAAGAGTTGGAGGAAAAGGAGCAGCTGCGCAGCAAATATCGTGAGCTGCTGGCCTCGCATTACCATGGCTTGGGGCATGATATGCTGCTGGTGGCACACTGCAATATTAGCCAAAACAAGCTGCTAGAGGTAGTGGATAACCATGATAAGGACTTAATTGCCCTGCTAGGGGAGGATAAGGAGAACTTTGTACGCTTTATTGGCCAATTCATTGTTAGTAGCTCTGAGCGAGAGGAATACTTGGCCTTTGTGCTTAATGAGCATCTTTTAGCAGCTTATGCTCAGGGAAGGCGTGAACTAAGCGGTACCTATTTCGTAAAAAGCCCCTTGGAGGAGCACGGCCGCTATGCCAAGTTTAAGGTTACCATGATGGAAAACCCGGATACAGCGGATATAATGGGCGTATTATCTATTACGGATGCTACTGAGCAGATTATTAATCGCAAAATAGTCGGCAAGATGTCCGTTTTAGGGGCGGATAGAGTAACGGACATAGATTTATTACATGGCACACGTACAGTGCTGCATGCGGAACGTACTCATGGAGCGTTAATAGGTCGTCGTTTTACTTATCAAGACTTTTTAAAAAGATCGGTGGAGCGCCATGTCGTACCCGAGGATAGAGAATTATGGCTGAAGCATTTGCAACCGGACTTTATTAAAGAGCAGCTGCAGACTAAGGATAGCTATAGCTTTACCTATTCAGTTTATAAGAATCCACATTTTCCGCCCAAGGTTAAAATGGCTACGGTTTCTGCTATTGATATGCGCTTGGGGCGTGTGTGCATGGCCCGCACGGACATAACTGCTTCTGTAGAGGCAGAGCGGCGTAGCAAGGAAGCACTGGAGGCAGCGCTGCAGGAAGCAGAGCGTGCTAATAGGGCAAAGAGTGAATTTCTCTCCAATGTGAGCCATGATATTCGCACGCCGATGAATGCCATCATGGGCATGACTTCTATTGCCATGAATAATCTGCAAAACCCTACGGAGCTGCGGGACTGCTTGGACAAAATATTGGTGTCCAGCAAGCATCTTTTGGGACTGATTAATAACGTTTTGGATATGTCCAAAATAGAAGCAGGTAAGCTGGTGCTGAACCGGGAGCAGGTGCTGCTGAGCGACCTGATGCAAAGCGTTGTGACCACTATGCAAGGACAAGTGGAGGCGAAGCAGCAGAAGCTGGTGCTGAATGTGAGCGAAATTGGCTGCACTGCTGTGATGAGCGATGGCGTGCGTTTACATCAGGTGCTGTTGAACCTTTTGGGCAATGCGGTGAAGTTCACGCCCGTGGGCGGCAGAGTAGAATTCTCCCTTAAGGAGGAGGCTTCTCCTAAAGGGAAGGATTTTGTACGCTTGCACTTTGGTGTGAAGGATAATGGCATTGGCATGACGGAGGATTTTGTGCAGCACATTTTTGAATCCTTCGCTCGGGAGGACAGTCGCCGTGTCCAAAAAATAGAGGGTACCGGCCTGGGCATGGCCATTACCAAATATATTATCGATGCCATGGAGGGCAGTATTTCCGTGCAAAGCCAGCCCAATGTGGGGACTGAATTTAACATTGTGTTGGATGTGGAGCATGGGAGTGCTTGCACCAAGAAGAAGGAAGCTAATCCTAAGCGTAAGGTGAGCTTAGCAGGACTCAGAGTGCTGTTGGCCGAGGATAATGAACTCAATCGTGAAATAGCAGTGGCCTTGCTTACACGCAAGGGACTTATTGTAGATGAGGCTGAAAATGGCCAAATCTGTGTGGATAAATTTACCAAATCAGCTGTGGGCTATTATGATGTTGTGCTGATGGATTTGCGGATGCCGGTGATGAATGGTTACGAAGCAACCGAGGCGATGCGCGCCTTGGCGCGGGATGATGCTAACGTACCTATTATTGCCATGACGGCGGATGCTTTTGCGGAGGATATGCAGCATTGCCTGAAGGTGGGTATGAACGCTCACATGGCCAAGCCTATAGATATTGAAAAGCTGATGAACCTGCTGGCGCAGGTGTGTGTTTAAATAAGGGGAAAGCATGATGAAGGATTATACACTAAGAGGCATGGAGGGAAAAACGACGCTGGAGCAGCTGCGTGCTAGCGTAGAGTCGTTTCGGATTGCGATTCGCGAGTCGGATAATATTGTATTCACTTATAACAGAGCAACTAGGACTGTATATGTTGACGAGGATATCGCCAGTGCCTTTGAGGTGCCCACGGAGGTACACGATGTACCCTATGGGGTTGTGGATTCAGGAATTTTAGTGGATGCTGAGTCGGCCAAGGAATATGTCCGTACTCATGAGGCAATACTTTTTGGGCAGCGTGAAGCTAGTGGAATGGTAAAGCTGCGTAGCTCCAATGGCAAGGTTAATGTGTATGAGCTGAAGCTGCATGTTATCTGTACGGAAAACGGCGAGCTCACAGATATGGCGGTGGGTATTTATAAGAATATCACCGATAAATATAATCGTATCCATGAGCTGGAAAAGGAGACGCAGGATTTGCTTTTGGCGCGGGAAAAGCTGCGCCTGCAGTCTGAAAGCCTGCAGGAGACTGTATATGCTCTGAGTCAGGACTATTATGCCCTTTGGCGCGTGGATTTGAAAAACGATATTTTCTTTTTGCAGCGCGATGACCACGAGCGCGCCTCCGTGACCATGGATGGCCTCATTGGCATGAAATATTCCGATGCTATTAAGAGCTATATTGAGCGCTTTGTGCATCCTGAGGACATGGAAAGGACTGTTTTCGAAAGTAGCTTAGAAAATCTGCGGAATGTTTTGAAGCGTGAGTCCTCCTATGTGATCCGCATGCGCCGCAGGGCGATGCCAGATAGCACGGATTATGGCTATGCTGAATGGCGCATTTTGCGTTTGCATCTCGACGAGAATAATTTCACTGCCGTATTCGCTGTGCGCGATGCGGATAACGAAGTGCTCAACGAGATGAAGCAGCAAAAGCTTTTGCAGGATGCCTTGGCTGAGGCTGAGCATGCCAGTCGCGCAAAAACCACCTTCCTTTCCAATATGAGCCATGATATTCGTACGCCGCTCAATGCCATCATCGGCTTTACGAGCATTGCGGCCAGTCATATTGACAATAAGGAAAGAGTGCAGGACTGCTTAGAAAAAATCATGAGCTCCAGCAATCATCTGCTGAGCCTCATTAATGATATTTTGAATATGAGCCGCATCGAAAGCGGCAAGATTGTCATTCAGGAAAAGGAATGTAATCTTAGCGAGCGTGTTCACAATTTGGTGAATATGATTCGTCCTCAGATGCG
>CAMFET010000080.1 GCA_945949475.1 uncultured Phascolarctobacterium sp. | reverse complement strand
ACACGCTGAAGGAAATTAGAACCTTGATTACAATCGCAGCAAAAAAACATGATGCTCATATCGTTCTTAGCCAGTTCACTTACGCTGAAATGGACTGCATTCTGGAAGTTGATATTGCAATTTCAAGCGAAGATAAAGTCAATTGCACATATGCTCTTAACTTCCTGCGAGATAGTATCAGAGTACTTTTTCCCTATGCAGAGTTGCTGACTGAGCCCAATGAACAAAGCTTTCAGGGTGTTAAGCGCGACTGGAATTCTAATAGCTTAAATCCTTAATAACCAAGGAGGAAAAACTTATGAACAATGACTTCTACGAACAAATCGATTTTTTTGACAAACTCACAAAATACCTTGAAGAAACCAATCTTCCAGTTGATTTTGATAAACAAGGTAATGCTCTTTCGGTTAACCTTGGGCATGACCAAAGCCGCCATTTATTTTTGATAGTAACGCGCATCAATGATGGTTCAAGGCTCACGCTTTTCACAGGATTCCCCTTCGTCCCTAATAGCGAAAACTGGCTTAGCCTTAACAACTTTAGTTCATATCTGTGCTATTCAAAAGCTGTCGCCGCTGTGTATAGCCCTAAGGATAGCCAAAGGTTCGAAATAGCTCTATCGACCGATATTTATGATGCCTACGATCCAAGCGAGCAAGTATATTACAGCATTTTCAATTTCATAGAATTCTACAAATCTCTCCGGTCTGATCTCGAAAAGCTAACCTCTAGCATAATTTTGCTTAGTTAGCAACCTATATAGCAAATTAATTCTATACTATTTTAGATAAACCATAAGTCAATGTTAACCGCAAAATAATGCAGGTACAAGAGAAATATCTTCATCACTAAACTCACAGACACACGCCAAATTCTTTGCTATGGACACCATTGGCTGCCACATAAATGCTATTGACCGGTACACCTTTTCTCACATGCTCACGAAAAAAATCTACCACAAGCTTTTCCAACGGTGCAAAATCACTGCAGGGATTATCAAATTGGATTCTTTGAGCACTATCATAAGCTCCCGCTCCGTAGTAACCGACAGCAACATGGTATTCATTACATTTTTTGTGGAAAACTATCATTTCCCTGTGGACTTCTTTAGCCATCATCATAGCCTTTTCCAAAGCCTTAGCCGGCATAACTCCTTCGTACTCTTCACTTATTCTACTTACTTTTCCCACTTCGTAATAAGACATAATTTTTCCTCCTTCAGAATAAGTCATAATGTATTAGCGGTAAAATCAATTTTTAGGCATAGTTTTTTCTCCACAATCTATTATACACCCGCATTTACTAATTTAATAGCGAACAAGACTTGAAATTACGCAACGCAAAAAACAGGACTTAGGCAGTAAATTTCAACCCCTAAAGTCCTGTTTTTTGGTTATTAATTTCTCAGCAATTGTAGCAAAACAAATTGCAAGAAAAAAGAAGCGCTGCCGCGCTTGGCACCCCATAAGGAGAGCACTCGTTGTCAAGCGACCGCATGCCAAAGGCAAGCACGAGATTTCCGGCAGTCAACCTCTTTCCAATCAGAGAAAGCAAAATAAAAATCACGCTGCTATAGAGTCGACGCGGCTACAATTGCCGTTAGAACTATAGCAGCGCTCTATATTACCGTATGCAGGATTCGAACCTACTGTCCCGTCCTAGTCCCATACTAGGTGCTGTTCCATCAGCGTATCTACGGCAATATCAAACTTAAGTCTGTAAAGCATAATCTTAATACCGCTTACAGCCATATAAAGTATCAATGTTCCTGAATTATAACCATTTTTCTTGCATGATCGATGTCTTGTCTAAGCTCAGCAAAATTACAACCTAAACAACTATGAACCGCCTCACATCTGCCACATTTTTGTCTTACTATCTGTTCTATTGCTCGAAGGTGCTCTAATATTTCCCTGTTTTCATTTTTACGTAGCAACATGAAATCGGTATGCTGATTTTTCACCAGAACATCCTTAAAAGCCTTAAAGTTATACGGACTCTTTATGATCGCAAATCTTATTTCATCAAATAAGGCTGCAAATCCTTCGTCTACCAATACCTTACGAAAGTATCCAGCCACATCATATGGATCATGCCGAAAGGCACCACACCCCCATGCTCCCAGTACAAGATTCCGATAACCTTCCTTAACAGCCACAGCTAAGTAATGCCTAATTCTCCAAAGCATTATTCTGGTCAGTTCGTTCTTATCAACAGCATGGCCAATATTCCTCAAATTAGGTGCAGGAATTGTACCTACAGCAACAGTATATGGTCTTTCTAATAGTTGCAATTCAGAATCTCTAAAAACGCATACATTAGGCGACACCAGCATATAATCTGAATGCATTGGTGATTGCAATCCCCTATTATAATCATAATATACTTGTGCCTTCGTAGAAGTTAAAGAAGCATATAGGGTACTGCATCTGCATAAAGATTCTTCCTGTGCATGAGCTCCCGTCAAAAAACCTCCTCCTTTATGGGTTGCCGAAGCAAAATTCATAACTAATGGATTATCCATATCGCGAGCAGCTTCGAAAGAATCACTATCAACAACTTCGATTCTTGCCATATTTTCTTTCTTTTCTCTCACTGCTGGTTGAGAATAATCATAGTAAATCTTACTAACATCCTTTGGAGAGAAAGCATACGCCTCTGTGAATAGCTGGTTATCCTTTTTGCTTAAATATATAGTAGACTTACCAATCTCATAACTGCCCACCTGGGTTATTCTCTGTGTTTCTTCCGCAATTCTCATTAATCTGTAATCCATCCTTATACCTCCGTCCTTAATATCAAAACTATAACCTAACGCATATATGATGCATTACAATTCTATAGCTACCCTATAAATCCCTGCAAAAAAAGAGGTGCTGCCGTGCTTGGCACCCTATAATGAACGCACTCGTTGTCAAGCGACCGCATGCCAAAGGCAAGCACGAGATTTCCGGCAGTCAACCTCTTCATATATAACATTTACATTCCCTCAGGCCATCCAGGGCTCATTCCTAGTGGGCTCCCCAGCAAAATGCTCTGTTATAGTTAATATAGCACTATTTCAATAGTATATCGGATACTTCTGCTAATGCTGTTTCCTCTTCCCGCCAAATAATACTAGGTAAGCTGAGGATGTTCTCCCTACATCAGAAAGCTGGTACTTTCATTATACAATCATACTCCTATTTAATCGTGGAAAAAAAGTTGCTAAGCTTCGCAATCTTACAGAAAAACCTTTAATATCACTAACACATAAACTCTTCCCCTATGCACCGACGCATATTCCCTTTATGAAAAAGAACGCTTGCATCATCTGTGGAGTAAACAATCTCGTATAATAAATCTACCCATTGATTACTACTTTTTACAAACTCATTAAACTCTTCCTGACTATCAAACACTCCTCCATCATCAAAATCATACTCCTCTGTTTCAAAATTAAAATCACCATATGCTTCGCCATTGATTAAAGCATAAACAGCTTCTTTGCCATACTCGTAACATAGCACCTTGGCTGTACAATCGCTCGTATCTTTATAGGTTCTTAGCATCACTGGTACTATGGCTATGATTCGAGTTTCACCTTCCACTAACCCATCCTTGTAACAAGGTGAGCCAGCATAGTATTTCCCGTTCCAATCAAAATCTGTAAAGCAGTAGTATTGCTTTGTAGTATCATCGCAAACAATGTGCAGCCCATTATGCTTATTTTCGCAAATAACACTTAACACAACCTTCTCCCCTTTCCTAATACTGGCAGCGTAATTCATAACCCATCTTGCGAAGCTTTGCTTTAACCTCTTCCACCGTCTTTTTGCCCATGTTGCGCAGTTTGGATAACTCTTCCTCACTCATAGCACACAGCTCTCCTATCGTCGTAACCCCAGCCCTTTGCAAACAGTGTTCCGCCCTCGCTGAAAGCTCCAATATGTCTATGGATGCATCACCACATGTTGAGCTACCTTTTAAGCCAACAGCATCACTTTTGCCGCCTGCGTTATTCTTCCCATAGCTTCTACTGCTCTTTATGCCAAAAACAACCTCTAACCATTCCTCCTCATCCAACTCACACAACGGCACATTGAGCCCCTTAAAAGTTAGCTTTGCAAAATCTTCACGTACGCCATTTTCCACATATCTCATGAGAACCCCCTAGAGAAACAAAAAACCCCTGAGTTTTCGTCCTCAGGTTAACGCTCACTTAGCAGCTAGCACTTCACAGGACCGTGCATCCTCCTGTGATGGATGATTCTTTAATTATAAAAATATACAAAAAATCCCTGAGCATCACGTCCTCAGGTTACGCTCACTTAGCAGCTAGCACTTCGCAGAACTTTCGCGTCCTCGTGCGATAGACGTTTAACTTATGAAATTATTATACCAAAAAACTCCAAAAAAGTCAAATTTGCTGGCTTTCACAACATATGATTAGAACGCAAAGGCAAGCTTGATCGACACGGAAGCTCATCAATATAGGCTTAATCATACATAACACTAGCAAATGCATATCTTGAAATTATCTTATATTATTGTATTTTTTTGATTTTCTTCTCGACATGTTTACCTCGCTATGCTATTATATATTCAAGAAATCTTGAAATTATTAAAACAATAGAAAGGCGGTATATACTATGACAGAAGAAACCATGAAAAAGGCCAACACCCATGGTGGTGCACGCGAGGGCGCAGGCCGCAAAAAAAGCCTTCCCGACGGAGCAAAACCATCCACCTTCATCCTCACTGAAGACGAAAAATTAGCAGTAAAAGACTACATTGTTTCCATGCGAAGAGAAGCTTCCGGAAAGCCCAAAGTCTCCATAAATCTGGAAGAAGAGCTTTTCAAATTGGCCTTTCAAATGCTAAAGCCCGTTGCAGCGACCATGATTAAAGTCAATGGAGGGAGACCTTGGAGTAAAATCGAAAAACTCTTAAAAGACGCTGCCGTAATGGCCTTCAAGGATGCAGTGTGCGATTACGAACGTGAGCACGGCCTTAAATAAAACACACATATTGAGAGTACAAGGAGCCGCCAAGTTTGGCGACTCCTTTTTTTGATTATGTAGGCAACTCAAACTTCGCACACGGAAAACATCCCGTATGCCTTGATAAATCAGCTTGAA
>CAMFET010000079.1 GCA_945949475.1 uncultured Phascolarctobacterium sp. | reverse complement strand
CCGAAAAATACCAGCTGGTGACTCGTATTGCCAGCCATGCCGGCGATGGCAATATTCATTTGAATATCTTAAAAATTCCGGAGGAGGACTACGCCGATTGGGATGCACGCGTTAAGGCCAACCAGCAAGAGCTGTACGCCTTTATCTATGCGCACGGCGGTCGCTTGAGCGGCGAGCACGGCATTGGCTATAAGCGTAAGCATTTAATGGAAGAATTCACCAATCCGGATGAGCTGGAAATGATGCGCGCCATTAAAAAAGCCTTGGACCCCAACAATATTTTGAATCCAGGCAAAATCTTTGATGTTCAATAAGCCGTAAGGCAAATATAAAAGGAAATGGGTGGAATATAATGAAAGAAATCTATGATTTAGCAGCAGAGTATCATTCTGCTGGCAACAATTGTGTGGAATCTGTTGTGAAGGCCTGTAATAAGGGCCTGAATTTGAACCTGCCTGATGAAGCTATTCGTATGATTAGCGGTATGGGCGGCGGCATTGGTCGCAGTGGCTGTGTGTGTGGCGCATTAAGTGGCTCTGCCATGATTATTAGTTCACTGGTGGGCCGCTTGGACCCCAGCGAAAAGCACCAAACCGAGGTGTATAAATTTACGCACGAATTTTATGAGCGTTTTTATAACCATTTTGGCTCTGCTTGCTGTGCTCAGCTTAATAAGCTCTCCTTCGGTACGCCCGAATATCGCACCAAATGCATCAAAATCAGTGCTGAAGCTGCCGATATGGTGTCCGACTATATCATGGAAAAGGGACTCTTAGCTTATAAAAAATAGTTTTTCACGGCGTCGCTAGCCTTGTCTTGTATGCTGATTAACAGAAAATTACTATCATTTATTGCAACATTCATTACAATAGTCTGAAAATCTTGCAAAATATGCTAAATCACTCACTTTTTACTTGCATTATCATGACACTTCATATACAATATAGTGTATACTAATCAATGCCTAATGGAGGGAAGTTTTATGACAATGACATTACGTGAAGAGGCTTTAAAATTACATTTAGACAATAATGGTAAAATTGCTGTTAGCTGTAAGGTGCCCATTGCCAACCGCCATGATTTGGCTTTGGCGTATACCCCCGGTGTTGCTGAACCCTGTAAAGATATTAAAGAAGATAAAGCTTTGTCCTTTGAATATACCTGCCGTGGCAACATGGTAGCCATCATCAGTGATGGTACCCGCGTGCTGGGCTTAGGTGATATCGGCCCCGAGGCTGCTATCCCTGTAATGGAGGGCAAGGCTGCTCTGTTCAAAACCTTTGGTGATGTAGATGCAGTTCCTGTGTGCTTGGGCACCAAGGACCCCGATGAATTCATTCGTACTGTAAAAATTCTGGAGCCCAACTATGCGGGCATCAACTTAGAGGATATTTCCTCTCCGAAATGCTATGATATCGAAGATCGCCTGAAGGAAATCGCCGATATTCCTGTTTTCCATGATGACCAACACGGCACTGCTATCGCTTGCTGCAGCGCAGTATTGGGCGCTCTACGCTATGTAAAGAAGGATTTCCGTACTGCTCGCTTCGTAGTTAATGGCTGCGGCGCTGCCGGCTCCGCTATCGGCCGTTTGCTGGTAAATATGGGCGCTCAAAACGTAATTATGGTTGACCGTTGGGGCATTCTCTATGACGGTATTGACCAAAAGCTGGACCGCATCCAAGCTCAACTGGCTAAGACTACTAATAAAGAAAAGCTGCAAGGCACTCTCGTAGAAGCAGCTAAGGGCGCTGACGTTTTGATCGGCGTATCCGCTCCCAACGTATTTACTAAAGAAATCATGCAAAGCATGGCTGAAAAGAATATTGTTTTTGCACTCGCAAATCCCGTGCCCGAAACCAGCTATGACGCTGCTAAAGAAGCAGGCGTAACCGTTGCCGGTACTGGTCGCAGCGACCGTCCGAATCAGGTTAACAACGTATCCGTATTCCCCGGCGTATTCCGCGGTGCTATTGATGTACGCGCTAAGGCTATCACCGAGGAAATGAAGGTTGCTGCTGTGTTTGCCATTGCTGAGCTGATTGACGAAAAGGATCTGCGCGAGGACTATGTTGTTCCCGATGCTTTCGACCCGCGTCTGGCTCCTGCTGTAGCAGCTGCTGTGGCTAAGGTTGCTATTGAAACTGGTTTGGCACGCAAGATTGTGGACCCTGAAGAGGTTAAGGCTAATACTGCTAAACGTGTCGCTCGTTAAGGAGGAAATCAATGAGAGATATTAATGTTAGTGAAGTAACCAGCACCATTGCTAAGCTGTGCATGGATTCCTGCTACTATCTGCCGGAGGCTGTGAAGGCCAAAATTCGCGCCGCAGCAGAAACCGAAGAATCTCCCTTAGGCAAAGAAATTCTTAACACTTTAATCGAAAACTTTGAGCTGTCTCAGAAAAAGGCTGTACCCCTGTGCCAGGATACCGGCTTGACCGTTGTGTTCCTCGAAATCGGCCAAGAGGTGCATTTCGTAGGCGGCGATTTATACGAAGCAATTCATGCGGGCGTTTCCAAGGGCTATGTGGATGGCTATCTGCGTAAGTCCTCTGTGGGCGACCCCGTGTTTGACCGCAAGAATAGCGGTGATAATACTCCTGCCATCATCCACACCAAAATCGTTCCTGGCGACAAGGTAAAGATGGTTGTGTGCCCCAAGGGCTGCGGCAGCGAAAACATGGGCGCTTTAAAGATGCTCAAGCCTGCTGACGGTGTAGAAGGCATCAAAAAATTTGTTGTTGATACCGTGCGTGCAGCAGGTCCCAACCCCTGTCCGCCCATTACCGTTGGCGTGGGCATTGGCGGCAACATGGAGCAGGCTGCGATTCTCGCTAAATATGCTTTGACTCGCCAGCTGGGTGAGCATAATGCTGATCCTCGCTATGCAGCGCTGGAGGACGAGCTGCTGGAGCTGGTTAACAAAACTGGCGTTGGTCCCTCCGGTCTGGGCGGCAGTACCACTGCCCTGGGCGTGAATATCGAATTTACCCATACCCATATTGGTGGCATGCCTTGTGCAGTTAATTTAAACTGCCATCAGGCACGCCGTGCGGAAGCAGAAATATAAGGAGGGCGCGAAGATGAGTGAACAAGCAACTATTAAATATATTCAAGCGCCTCTGACTGCCGAAACCATCAAGGATTTGCACGCAGGTGACGTAGTACGTATTAGTGGTTATATCTATACCGCCCGTGATGCTGCGCATAAGCGCTTGTATGAAGCACTGGGCCGTGGTGAAAAGCTGCCCTTGGATTTAAAGGATAACGTAATTTATTATGTTGGCCCCACTCCGGCCAAACCGGGTGAGGTGGTCGGCAGTGCCGGCCCCACCACTAGCGGTCGTATGGATAAATACACTCCCACCATGATTGAGCAGGGCATGCGCGGTATGATTGGCAAGGGTCTGCGCAGCCAAGAGGTTATTGATGCCTGCAAAAAGCATGGCGCTGTATATTTCGTGGCTGTGGGCGGCGCGGCAGCAGTGATTGCTCAGTCCATCCAAAGCGAAACCATGATAGCTTATGAAGACCTGGGCCCCGAGGCTATTCGCCGTTATGAGGTTAAGGACTTCCCTGCCATCGTGTGCATCGATGCGGAGGGCAATGATTTCTACAAGGTTGGCATTGCTAAATACAGCAAAGAGTAACAAATTTTACAGAATCGGGATAAGAAGAGCTTATCCCGATTTTTTGTGAAGTTAATGTTGACAAAAATGGTAGGATAAGTTATATTACAGACATTATACTTTGGGTATCATCAAAAAAAGGAGTGAAAAATGATGAAAAAATTACTTATTGCTATGTTAGCCCTAGTAAGCATTGCTGTGGTGGCAGCTGGCTGCGGCGGCGACAAGAAGGCAGCTCCCGCTGCTGACAAAAAAGTAGCTATTAAGGTGGGTGCAACCGCAGTTCCCCATGCCGAAATCCTGAACCACATTAAGGCTGGTTTGGCTAAGGATGGCGTGAATATGGAAGTAATCGAATTCAGCGATTATGTAAAACCCAACCTGTCCTTGAACGACAAGGAATTGGATGCTAACTTCTTCCAACACGAGCCCTATCTGAACAAATTTGTTGCTGAGCGTAAACTGGCTCTGGTAAGCGCTGGCAAGGTTCATATTGAACCCATGGGCATTTATTCCAAGAAGATTAAGGACATCAAGGCTGTTCCTGATGGCGCTAAAATTGCCATCCCCAACGACCCCACCAATGGTGGCCGTGCCCTGGCTATTCTGCAAAGCGCTAAGCTGCTGAAGCTGAAGGACGGCGTAGGCGTTAATGCAACTGTTGGCGATATCACCGGCAACGACAAGAAGCTGAAAATCGTGGAAATCGAAGCTGCTCTGCTGCCTCGTTCCATGGATGACGTAGATCTTTCTGTAATCAACTCTAACTTCGCTATGGAAGCTAAGCTGAACCCTGTAAAGGATTCCCTGTTCACCGAGCCTAAGGAATCTCCCTATGCTAACATCGTAGCCGTTCGCAAGGGCGACGAAAAACGTCCGGAAATCCAAAAGCTGATGAAGGCTTTGCAATCTCCTGAGGTTAAGAAATTTATCGAAGAAAAATATAAGGGTGCTGTAGTTCCGGCATTCTGATTTAACAATAAGTAAAGGGTCCGGCTGCCATGGGCAGCCGGGCTTTTTCTATGAGGTGCAGCAGATGCGATACACCAATATTATGGCTGGCAAATTTCTTGCTCGTCCTAATCGCTTTATTGCCCATGTGGAAATAGCAGGCCGCGAGGAAATCGTGCATGTGAAGAACACCGGTCGCTGCAAGGAATTGCTCTTACCCGGCGCGACTGTGTATGTACAGCATTTTCCTGAGGGCAAGCGCAAAACGAAATATGATTTAATCGCAGTGGAGAAGCAGAATCTATTAATCAATATGGACTCCCAGGCGCCCAATAAGGTGGTACAGGAGTGGCTTATGGAGCAGGAGCCCTTTGGGAAAATCACCTATCTAAAGCCCGAATGTAAGCATGGGGACTCACGCTTCGACTTTTATTTGGAAACGGAAGCCAAGAAAATGTTTATCGAGGTTAAGGGCGTAACCCTAGAGGAAAAGGGTGTGGTCATGTTCCCCGATGCTCCTACGGAGCGAGGGGTGAAGC
>CAMFET010000078.1 GCA_945949475.1 uncultured Phascolarctobacterium sp. | reverse complement strand
GTACTTTTTTTTCTCTAAAAGACTTAAAAAATTACTCTTTTATTGCTTCTCTTTGAATGAAATAGCGCCCTCTCGAGCGAAAAGGCGCTACTATTCTATTCAATCATTTCAATCTTCACCTAAAAAATCCAGTCTAACTACCTTTTTATTACTGGTGTTATCCAGCATTACATAATACTCTCCTTTTTGTCCGTTCTCCCAATGATATCGGAACATTTCAATCGGATAGTTTTTATTAATTTGTCTCCAGCTGGAAAATTTATAGGAAGGTACATATTGATGCACTAGCTCTTCATCACGCCAAAAAGCTGAAATCTTAGCAAAGATATGCTCGCTTTGCCAATCCAACCACTCCGGCCTCCACCCCGGCACTGCAACAAATACATCATAACGTAAAATCTCTAAAAGCTCTTTGGAACTAGCAGCACAATTCTCTTTTATATAATGTGCTAAAATCTCTGCAACGCCCTTTGCATTATGTGTTTGCGGATAAAAGCCCTTTTCTACCCACCAGTTAGTTAGCTTGCAATAAAAAGCAAAGGGATCTAAGCCTTCACTACGCAGCAAGGCCTGCAAGCAATATTTAAAATTGCCACTATTACTAGTTTGGTCAAGCACATTCTCTATTCGTTTTAACAGCTGCATATCTTCATAAGGAACATATTTGGTCGCCAAAATTTCATAAGGTGGCTCGTCCATATACAAAAGACCGTGCTCCTTCGTCTCCTGCTCCATCTGCGTACCGGGTAAAACCTTTAAAAAGCCTAGCTGCAGCATATGTGCTCCTAGTGCATATACATCATCAAAGGATTTACCAAAGGTAGTGAGATTCTCATAGGGTAGCCCGGCAATAAGGTCCACATGGATATGCATATTATCCATCGCGAGCAGTCGCCTTACATTACCCGCTAATTTCTCCCAATTATCTCTGCGATTAATAGCCTCTAATGTAGGTTTATGAGTGCTTTGAATCCCAATCTCGAATTGAAAACGCCCTTTAGGTACGGTTGCTAAAAAGTCCAATACCTTCTCACTCAACATATCAGCCTTGATTTCGAAATGAAAGGTAGCTTTGGTATCAGCCGCGGCTAAATGCTGCATCATGGGCAGGAAATACTGTTCATCTAGATTATAGGTTCTATCCACAAATTTTACCAAAGGAGCCCCTGCAGCAATAAAGCGGTCTAAATCTGCCAAAACCATCGCTAAAGGACGCTTCCGCACATTATGGGAAATACCACTTAAGCAATATGCACACCTAAAGGGACATCCTCTAGTAGCTTCATAATAAACGATTTTATGCTCTGCCAATACCTGCTCTAAATCAGGATAGGGAAAAGGCAATATGCTTAAATCTTCAATTACAGTAGTACCCCCGTTTAAGCGTACCTTATCCCCAACCTTATAGGCAATATGCTCAGGTATAGCTTCTTTTTTCTCCAAGCTCTGCAAAAGCTCACTAAAGCAAAGCTCGCCCTCACCCTGCACTATGTAATCGATGGCCGGCTGCTCAGTAAAAATGCGCTCAGCTGCAAAGGCAACCTCCGGTCCACCCACAACTATAACCGCCTCGGGCCGCAGCTTGCGTAGCATCGCAATTAGCTGCATCACATATGGTTTATTCCAAATATGCACCGAAAAGCCATATACTTCTGCCTGAACTACCATCACCTTCTCCAACACATCTAGGATGTTAGAGTTTATGGTCTCTTCGAGCAGCTGCACGTGGTGTCCCTTTTGCTTAGCATATTCTCCTACATAACGTAACCCCAAGCCCGTATGGATATATTTACTGTTGATTGCTGTTAAAAGTACTCTCATAAGCATGCCTCTTTTTCACAATGTATACATATTAAAGCTCTAAAAAGCTCACTTAATTATGCTATAATAATAAAGTATACCACTGTTTTTTGCAAGGAGTTGAAACTAATGACAGAAAAAAATAACCAGATTCCTGCTCATGGCAGCAATGTTTGCCGTGCTGATATTCCTGCTGCATGTAAATGGCATGTTCAGGATATATATGCTGATGAAAGCGCTTGGAAAAAGGCCTGTGCTGAATTTAAAGAACTGCTTCCCAAGCTTAAGGCTATGCAGGGCACACTAACAACCGGGCCAGCAATTTATGCTGCTTTGCATTTGCAGGCTGAAATGTCTCAGCTAATGGATAAGATTTATGCCTATGCCCGCCTGCAGCAGGATGCCGATAACACCGACCAGCATCTCCAGGCCCTTTCCGGCGAAGCAGAAGGCTTATCTGCCGAATTCTCTAATGCTAATAGCTTTATTGAAGCCGAAATGCTCTCCTTAGGCAAGGAAAAGGTAGAAGCTTTGCTTGCTAATGAACCCCTGTTAGCCGAGTATAAATTCTATATAGAAAATTTACTCCGCTTAGCAGAACATGTTTTGAGTGCCGATAAAGAAGCTATTTTTGCCCAAAGCCATTTAGCAACCTGCTCTGCTGCTAATGCCTTTCGTGCTTTAGTAAGTGCCGATATGGAGTTTCCTTCTATTACCGATGGTGCAGGAAAGCCTGCTCTTGTAAGCGAAGGCAATTATATTTTAAACATGTCCTCCAGCGACAGAACCCTGCGTAAGCATTCCTTCCAAGGCCTTATGGGGACTTATCACAAATTCCGCAACACCTTGGCCACAACTCTTACTGGCAGTGCACGCACAGCTTTATTCTTCGCTAAAACGCATAACTATGAGGACACTTTGACTTCTGCTTTGGCCCAAGATAATATCCCTACCAGCCTTTATGATGGCTTAATCGATGCAGTACATGCAAATCTTGCTCCTTTGCATGAATACATGCAGTTGAAAAAAGATGTATTAGGCTACGAGGAGCTACATCCTTACGATATCTATGTTCCCTTGTCCAAGGCTGCCGACAGCTTCTCCTGCGAATTTCCCGAAGCTTGCGCTCAAGTAGAAGCAGCTCTTGCTCCCTTAGGTGAAGAATATGTAGCAACACTGCACAAGGGCTTGACCAGTGGCTGGATTGATGTTTATGAGAATAAGGGCAAACGCTCCGGTGCCTATTCTTGGGGCGTTTATGGAGTACATCCCTTTGTTTTATTAAACTATCAAAAGCGGTACAGTAGTATCTCTACCATTGCCCACGAAATGGGCCATGCTCTACACAGCTACTACAGCTCTCAAAATCAAAGCTACGTCAACTCTGAATACACCATTTTCTGTGCCGAGGTAGCCTCCACTACTAATGAAAACTTATTGTTAGAATATACCCTTGCCAACGCTACTAATGAACAAAAGGTTTATTTACTAAATCAGTTCTTGGAGCAGGTTCGTACGACAGTGTACCGTCAAGTTCAGTTTGCTGAATTTGAAAAATATATTCATAACGAAATTACTGAGGGACGCAGTCTCCAAGCAGAAAAGCTGGAAAATTACTGGTTAGCAAGCAACGAGGAATATTATGGTCCTGCCCTTATTGTTGACAAGGAATTAGCCAGTGAATGGTCTCGCATCCCCCATTTCTACACCCCCTTCTATGTTTATAAATACGCAACTGGCTATAGTGCAGCGACTGCCTTCGCTAGTGCTATCTTAAACAAGGAGCCTAATGCCGTGGATAAATATTTAGGCTTCCTTAAAGCTGGTGGTAGTGACTATTCCTTAAATATCCTAAAGCAGGCTGGTGTTGACCTAACCACACCCCAACCAGTAACTGTTACTCTGCAAAAGTTTGCTGCTAAGCTGCAAGAGCTGAAAAGCCTGCTCGGGAAATAGCTTCATACAATCAACGCATCGGCATCAAAAATGCTATTTAATATTATAAAATAATATTTAATGCTAGTTTCTAATATAAAATGTTAGGAAAAGCTGAAAAAAAGTGTTGACAAATGGATGCACCTCTAGTATAATACTACTTGTTCCGAGCGAATCGGAACCTTGAAAACGCCGAAGTGGCGGAATTGGCAGACGCACTTGACTCAAAATCAAGCGGGTTCACGCTCGTGCCGGTTCGAGTCCGGCCTTCGGCACCAAGAAATTCCGCGGTTCTTCGAAAGAGGGACCGCTTTTTTATGTAAACTAGCTTGTCCATTGCTGGAACTTACCTAGTTTGCTTTCAAGCTCTTACACTTGACTATCCCTTAGGCGTATGCTATAATATACTGCGTGCCCGGGGTGTAGCTCAGTTTGGTAGAGCACCTGATTTGGGATCAGGATGTCGCAGGTTCAAGTCCTGTCACTCCGACCAAGCTTTATTGCGGGTGTAGTTTAGTGGTAAAACCTCAGCCTTCCAAGCTGATGTTGTGGGTTCGATTCCCATCGCCCGCTCCAATTTAATATGGTTCAGTAGCTCAGTTGGATAGAGCAACGGCCTTCTAAGCCGTGGGTCGGGGGTTCGAATCCCTCCTGGATCACCAAGACGAAAAACCGCTTGTAGACTTGTTCTGCAAGCGGTTAATTTTTTACTTATTACTCAAAGTTTCTGTCATTTCTTTATATAGCAAAAATGCCCAGCCCCCATAGGCTGAGCATTTTTTATGTCATTTTTTTCTTCCCTTGTCCTCACCGTGACCCGTGGGCACATAGTATTTAGTTCCCAGCAGCTCGTCCGGCAAGTATTGCTGCTGTACCCAGCCACCAGGAAAATCGTGGGGATATTTATAGGTTAAGCCATGCCCCAAGGCCTTAGCCCCGGGATAATGAGCATCGCGCAAATGCTTAGGCACACTGCCACAGGAGCGACTGCGCACATCCTGTCGTGCACGGGCTATCCCCATGTAGGCGCTGTTACTTTTGGGAGCATTGGCAATGTAGCACACTGCTTCGGCCAGTGGAATTTGTGCTTCCGGCCAGCCCACGAAGTCAGCGGCCTGAGCCGCCGCATTGGCCACCACCAACGCCTGTGGGTCTGCCAAACCTACATCCTCCGCAGCGCAGATAACAATACGCCGGGCAATAAAGCGTAAATCCTCGCCACCCTCGATCATGCGGGCCAAATAATGCAATGCTGCATCTGCATCACTGCCCCGCATGCTCTTAATAAAGGCGCTGATAATATCATAATGCTGATCACCCTTCTTATCATAGCGCTGCATAGCGCTACCTATGACGCTCCGTAATACTTCGGGTGTAAGGACGCGCGGCCCCTCACCCTCCGCTGGCA
>CAMFET010000077.1 GCA_945949475.1 uncultured Phascolarctobacterium sp. | reverse complement strand
AGGAGGAATCATATGAAATTATATAAATGTGAGGTGGGCATGCTGGCCACCAACTGCTATTTGGCAGTGAATGAAGAAAATAAGCAGGGTGTTATCGTCGACCCGGGTGCTGATTGCGATTCCATTATGGAGCTTGTAGAGCACGCAGGTGTGGAAAAGGTTGTGGGCATTCTTTTAACCCACGGCCATAGCGACCATATTGGCGCCTTAAACGAGGTGCGCCAGGCTACCGGTGCTCCTGTGTACATCAGCAAGGAGGACGAGCCCTGCCTTTCCAAGGCAGATATCAATCTCTCCTTCTTCGTAGGCCGCAGCATTCAGTGCCAGCCTGCTGAAAATTTGGTGCAGGATGGTGAAGTGCTCAACCTCGGCGGCATGGAGTTCGAGGTTTTGGCAACTCCTGGTCACACCAAGGGTGGCATTTGCTACTACAATAAGGAGAACAAATTTGCCTTTGTGGGCGATACTGTATTTTGCGAATCCATTGGCCGCACCGATTTACCCGGCGGCAGCTATAAGCAAATCTTAGAATCCATTAAAAATAAAATTTTAGTCTTAGATGACGGTGTAGCCTTGCTGCCCGGCCATGGTCCTCAGACCAGCGTGGGCTGGGAGCGTCGCAGGAACCCTTTCCTGCAATAATACATGAAATTTGAGTATTGGAATGCCATAAAAACCAGCACTTGGTTCAAGCTTTTGGTAGCAACAGCTGTATCCTATGTGTTATATCTGTTGGCTGGTTTTATGTTGCCCATTTTGCTGGCTATTGGGCTGGCCTTTGGACTTTACCCATTGGTCAATATGATTACCCAGGTGCGCGTGGCTCACGGCATGATCAAATTATCCCGTGCTGTAGCTATTGTACTGGCCCTAATCGGCTTTTTGATTTTCCTATGCATCGCCATAGGCTTTATCATCCTGCCCTTATTCGGCCAAATGAACGATCTTTTGGTGAAGCTACCGGCGTTGGCGGCCAAGTCGAATATCCAGGATTTGGACACGATGCTGCAGGACCCCAGCAAGATACCCATGCTGCCTAGTAGCTTTGAAATGCTCACCGATGGCATGATTAACTGGGCTATGGGCTTAGTAAGTGGCATTTTGCGCAATTTGCTGCGCAGCAGCTTGGAAATAGTATCCAACCTTATTGGCCTGATTATTGTGCCTTTTTTGGCTTTTTATTTCCTCAAGGATTGGCGCGATTTGCGCAGCATGTTCATCAATCTGTTTAATTATGATGTTCAGGATAGGGTGGCTCAGGTGGTGGACGATATCGGTCGCACGTTGAGCTCCTATGTGCGTGGCCTTGTGAAGCTAAGCTTGATTTCCGGCTTTGTGATTACCATTGGCACGGCATTTTTGGGTATTGATTTTCCGTTAGTTTTGGGCTTTTGGGCTATTTTAGCGGAGACTGTGCCTGTTGTTGGCCCTATTATGGGTGCGGTACCGGCAATTTTTATTGCTTATGGCCAAAGCCCCGAGGCGGCGCTGCATGTGGCTATTTTCTACGCCGTCTATTATCAATTAGATGCTAATTTCCTCATGCCTAAGATTATGGGCCAGCGCCTTGATTTGCATCCGGTGCTGGTTATTGGCAGCCTGTTAATTGGTGCCAAGCTTTTTGGTATTTTGGGTATGGTTTTTGCTGTGCCCGTGGCTGCTATTTATCGCGTGCTCTATAAGGAGCTGTGGCATGCGGAGGAAGAGCAGGTTACGAATTCATGAGTATGTATTTTTCTTTGCAAAATTTATGCGGATTTGAGATAACGCGGCCCGTGTGCGACATGGCCGCGTTCTTTGACTATGAGCTGGCGGAGTCTGCACAAGCTGCGGCAGCTGGCGAGTCTGGCACGATAGCGGCAGCTGCTGCACTAAGCGTGCGCTATGACGAGCGGCAGCACATTATTGAGGTGTGCTTAGTGTGTGGCGAGCACAGCTTTAGCACTGTTGAAATGTGTAAGCTGGAGCAGGGGAGCGAGCCCACAGGTGGCGAAATTACCCGCTGCGTGAAGCTGGCAGTGGTGCATGCTTTTGCGCAGGCTACGGGTGCAAGGCCGGCCATGCCCTGGGGCGTGTTGACGGGCGTGCGACCGGGCAAGCTGGCGCACAAGCTTTTGGATAGCGGCAAAAGCGCTACGGAGCTGCCTCAGTACTTAGAGCAGGCGTATCTTTTACCCCAGCAGCAGGGCGAGCTGCTCACTAATATCGCCGTGAAGCAAAAAAATATATTGCCCGATAGCAGCAGATTTACTGATGCAGGCATCTATATAGGCGTGCCCTATTGCCCCAGTCGCTGCTCATATTGCTCATTTCCCGCGGGAATTGTGCCGCAGGACGAAGAATCTCAGCAAAACTTTGTAAATTTGATTGAACAAGATGTGCTAAATGTGGTACAATTATTAGGTATGCATAGTTTAGCTATTCGCAGCCTTTATATTGGCGGCGGCACGCCTACGAGCCTTGGCGATAAAGCTTTTGCTAGGCTTTTAGAGGTGGTGCGCAAGCATCTGCATTTTCCTGAGGTGGCAGAGTTCACCGTGGAGGCCGGTCGACCGGACTGCTTTAGCTCTAATAAGCTGGCAGCCATGGAGGCGGCGGGGGTGGACCGCATCAGCGTCAATCCGCAAACCTTTCATGATAAAACGCTGCAGGTGATTGGGCGTCGCCACAGCGTGGACGATTTTTATCGTGCCTACGAAGAGGTACGCCAAAGCAGCATTCCCGTTATCAATATGGATTTGATTATTGGTCTGCCGGGTGAGGATGCTGCGGATATCGACTATAGCCTGCATAAGGCTGTGGAGCTGGTACCGGAGAATTTGACTATTCATACGTTAACACTAAAGCGCAGTGCAGCCTTGTTTGGCTCTAAGATTCAGCTGCCCGCCCAGCAAGCCGCGGAGCTGGTGGAGCAGGGCAGGGAGCTGGCCGCTGGTGTTGGCCTTGAGCCCTATTATTTATACAGACAGCATTATATGCTCGGTCACTTGGCGAATATTGGCTATGCTAAGCCGGGGACGGAGAGCATTTATAATATCCAGATGATGGAGGAGCGCCATCCGGTAATCGGCGTGGGGCCGTCCTCATCAACAAAGCTGCCCTTGGCAGATGGGCACCATCTGCGGCGCATGAATATGCCCAAGAATGTGGCTGTTTATGGGCAGGGCTTGGCAGAGTTCTGCCGCAAACGAGAAGAATTATTTAGATAAGATAAAGGAGGAAGTGGAATGCTGACTACAGCACCCAGAGGAACGAAGGATATTATGCCTTCGGACGTTAACGCCTGGCGCTATCTTGAAGCAACTGTGCGTAAAATCTGTGCCCAATACGGCTACAAAGAAATTAGAACCCCTGTGTTTGAACATACAGAGCTGTTCCAGCGCGGCATCGGCGACACTACCGACGTCGTAGAAAAGGAAATGTACACCTTTACCGACCGCGGTAATCGCAGCATCACCCTGCGCCCGGAAAACACTGCTTCCGCAGTGCGTGCTTATGTGGAGCACAAGCTGAGCAAGGAAGACTCTTTAGCAACCAAATTTTTCTATATCGGCTCCATGTTCCGCTATGACCGCCCGCAAGCTGGTCGTCTGCGCGAATTCCACCAATTTGGTGTGGAGGCACTGGGCGTGCCCGGTCCCAATGTGGATGCGGAGATTATCCTGCTAGCAGTGCAGGTGCTCAAGGAGTTGGGGCTGAAGGACCTCAAGCTCAAGATTAACTCCGTGGGCTGCCCCAACTGCCGTCCCCAGCATCGTGAAAAGCTGCAGGCCTTCTTTAAGCCCCACTTTGACGAGCTCTGCAAGGACTGCCAAGGTCGCTTTGACCGCAATCCCTTGCGTTTATTAGATTGCAAGAACCCGCATTGCCAAGAGCTTGGCGTGGGCGCTCCTAGCCTAGAGGAATGCCTGTGCGACGAGTGCAAGGCGCATTTTGAAGGCGTGAAGGAGCTTTTGACCGCAGCCGGTGTGGACTTTGAAGTGGACCACAACCTTGTGCGCGGCCTGGACTACTACACCAAGACCGCCTTTGAAATCCAATACGCACCCTTGGGCGCGCAAAGCGCTGTGTGCGGCGGTGGTCGTTACGATGGTCTCGTGCAGGAAATTAGTGGCAGCGAAGCGCGTCCCGGCATTGGCTTTGCCATGGGTATGGAGCGCGTGCTGCTGGCCTTGGATAGCCAAGGACTGCTGCCTGCATTTGATGAGACCATTGATGCTTACATCGTGTGCCCCAAAAAGGAAAACTTCACCGTGGCCTTCAAAACCGGCATTGAGCTGCGCAGAGCGGGCTTTAAGGTGGAATACGACTTCTTTGGTCGCAGCATGAAGGCCCAAATGAAGCAGGCCAATAAATTCCAGGCTAAGCAAGTGCTTATTTTTGGCGAGGACGAGCTGGCACGCAATGCAGTAACCGTGCGCAACATGGGTACTAGCGAGCAGCAGGAAATCGCTCTTACTGAGATAATCAATTATTTCAATACTTTATAATTTATAAGTAGAGGTGCTAAAATATGATTAATGAAAAACGCAGCCATCATTGTGGTGAGCTGGGCAAAGACCAAGCCGGTGAAAAGGTTATCCTGTGCGGTTGGGTTTCTAAGCGTCGTGACCACGGCGGACTGATTTTTATCGATTTGCGCGACCGTAGCGGTATTGTACAAGTAGTTGCTGACCCTGAATCCGCAGGCACCAGCTTCAAAACTGCTGAGGACATCCGTAACGAATTCGTAATCAAGGTTGAGGGCAAGGTGCGCCTGCGCGATGCCGATACCATCAACGAAAATATTGCTACCGGTACCATCGAAGTACTGGCTAGCGAAATCGAAGTACTGAACAAGGCTAAAACCCCTCCGTTCTATATTAAAGACGACATCGATACCGATGAAAACCTGCGCCTGAAATTCCGTTATCTGGATCTGCGCCGTCCGGAAATGCAACGCAACCTGATTCTACGTCATAAGGTTGCTAAGCTGATGCGCGACTATTTGGACGAGCATCGTTTCCTGGAAATCGAAACCCCGATGCTGTGCAAATCCACTCCTGAGGGTGCACGCGACTATTTGGTTCCCAGCCGTGTAAACCCCGGTAAATTCTATGCACTGCCGCAATCCCCGCAAATCTTCAAGCAGCTCTTGATGGTTGCTGGCATGGAGCGTTATTTCCAAATCGCTCGCTGCTTCCGTGATGAGGACCTGCGTGCAGACCGTCAGCCGGAATTCACCCAGC
>CAMFET010000076.1 GCA_945949475.1 uncultured Phascolarctobacterium sp. | reverse complement strand
TCCACGGATGCAGTTATAGGTATGGAAGCGGTGGCTTCTCTGTCCCAGTATCATTTTACAAGGGGCTTTTTTGGTACCAATGGTATCACTGTGGCAGAAGGCTTTACCACACCGGATTTGGAGGAGGCAGCCAATAAAAGAGCTGCCATGGAGCATTGTCGTCAGTGCTATGTTTTAGCAGACCATAGTAAATTCGATACTCTTTCCAATATTACCTTTGGGGAGCTGGGCCAGGCTAAAATTATTACTGCTAGCGGCAATGTGCGCTTAAAGAATTATAAACAGCATACGGAGGTAATTGAGGTATGATTTATACCATAACCTTTAATCCATCACTGGATTATGTGGTGCAGGTGCCGGGATTTACTCCGGGAGCCATCAACAGGACGGCGGAGGAAAAAATTTACCCGGGTGGTAAGGGTGTGAATGTATCCTTGGTTTTGCAAAACCTAGGAGTTAAGTCCAAGGCCTTGGGCTTTACGGCCGGCTTTAGTGGGCAGGAGCTGAAAAGGCTTTTGGCTGCTACTGGAGTGGCCTATGATTTTATTGATATCCCTGAGGGCTATACACGCATTAATGTAAAGATTGCCGGGGCGAAGGAAACAGCCATTAATGGCCAAGGGCCCCATATTGGGCAGCAGGAGCTAGAGCTGCTCTTGGAGCAGTTAAAACAGCTTCAGCCGGGGGATATTTTGGATTTATCCGGCAGCATTCCTGCAACTTTGCCTAAGGATGTGTATGAGCAAATTATGCAGCTAGTTGCAGATAAGGATATTAAGGTAGTGGTTGATGCTACTGGGGAGCTGCTGCTGCGGGTTTTAAAGTATCATCCCTTTTTAATTAAACCTAATCATGAGGAGCTAGGGGATTTATTTGGCTTGCCGCCCTTGGAAACGGAAGCAGAAATTCTGTACTGTGCTCATAAATTGCAGGAGCAGGGTGCCCGTAATATTTTAGTGTCTCGAGGTGCTGAGGGAGCTATCCTGCTGGATGAAAAGGGTGTGGTACGCATTAGTCCTTCACCTAAGGGGAAGCTGGTTAATTCCGTAGGTGCCGGGGATAGCATGGTAGCTGGCTTTTTAGCGGGCTATGTGGCTACTGAGGATTATGAACAGGCTCTGCGTTGGGGTATTTGTGCAGGCAGTGCTTCGGCTTTTCAGGAATGGTTGGCCAGCAAAGAGGATGTAGAAAAGCTCTTGAGCGAATTGATGTGAATAGCATAGGAAAGGGGTAATAAGATAAATGAAAATTGCAGATTTACTGGCTAAGGAAAGTATAGATTTACAGGCGAAGGTGGGCTCTAAGGCGGAGGCACTGGAGCATTTGGTGACTTTAATGGCTAAAAGTGGCAAGCTGGCGGACGAGGCCGAGTATAAGCGCTGCGTGCTGGCCCGTGAGGAGGAGGGCAGCACCGGCATTGGCGAGGGTATTGCCATTCCCCATGCTAAGACCAACGCTGTTAAGGCTCCGGGCCTGGCGGCTATGATTGTGAGCGAGGGTGTGGATTTTGCTAGCTTGGACGACCAGCCCGCGAAGCTGTTCTTTTTAATTGCTGCTCCGGATACGGAGGATAATGTGCATCTAGATGTGCTGAGCCGCTTAAGCACCCTGTTGATGGACGAGGAATTCACCACTGCTCTGTACGCAGCTAAAAGTCCCAAGGAGTTCTTGAGCATTATTGATAAATTTGAAGCTGATAAGCTGGCAGAGGAGGCCGAAGAGGCTGCTGAGCAGGCAGCTGAGGCACCGGCAGCTGAGGCTGAACGCTTGGTTTTGGCTGTTACCGCTTGTCCCACAGGTATTGCTCATACTTATATGGCTGCGGAGGCCCTGCAAAACATGGCCGAAAAAATGGGCGTGACCATGAAGGTGGAAACTAACGGCAGTGGCGGCGTAAAAAATAAGCTGACCGCTGAGGAAATTGCTGCGGCTGAGGGCATTATTGTGGCCTGTGATAAGAATGTACCGGTGGAGCGCTTTGCTGGCAAGCCCGTAATTTTTGTAAAGGTTGCCGATGGCATTAATAAGCCTAAGGAGCTAATTGAAGCTATTCTAGAAGGTAAAGCTGCTATATACGAAGGCAAAAGCGAGGAAAAGCAGTCTGAAGCAGAGCCGACTAAGGAAAGTACCGGCCGTCAAATCTATAAGCATTTGATGAATGGCGTATCGCATATGCTGCCTTTCGTTATTGGTGGCGGTATTTTGATTGCCTTGGCCTTTTTGCTGGATATGGAATTTGCCGGTACTGCAAAATTTGGTAGCGGCACTCCGGCGGCTGCTTTCTTTAAAAATGTAGGCGGCAGGGCCTTGAGCATTATGATGCCCATTGTGGCAGGCTATATTGCCATGAGCATTGGCGAGCGCCCGGGCCTGATGCTGGGCATTGTAGGCGGCTTTTTGGCAGCCTCCGGTGGCAGTGGCTTCTTTGGTGCGCTTTTCGCAGGCTTTATTGGTGGTTACTTAGTGCTGGCCCTGCGCAAGCTGTTCAGTGCTTTGCCCGACTCTCTGGAAGGCTTAAAGCCCGTGCTGCTTTATCCTGTATGTGGTTTAGTGCTGATGGGTGTGCTGATGACCTATGTTATTAATCCGCCCACTGCTGCTTTTAATAATTGGTTAGCTGCAACCTTGGCTAGCATGAGCACTGTGAGCAAGGTGCTGCTGGGCTTTATTTTGGGCGGTATGATGTCCATTGACTTTGGCGGCCCCATTAATAAGGCTGCCTATGTTTTTGGTACAGCATCCTTAGCAGCAGCCGATGGCAGTGCAGTAAGCAGCGCCATTATGGCTTCCGTTATGGTTGGTGGTATGGTTCCTCCGCTGGCCATTAGCTTGAGCACCATGCTGTTTAAAAACAAATATACAGCTCGTGAACGTCAATCCGGTATCACCAATGTAATTATGGGTATGTCCTTTATTACTGAGGGTGCAATTCCCTTTGCAGCCAGCGATCCCCTGCGAGTTATTCCCTGCTGCGCACTGGGTAGTGCTATTGCCGGTGCTCTGTCCCAATACTTTGGCTGCAGCGTACCCGCTCCCCATGGTGGCGTATTTGTCTTTGGCGTGGTACAAAACTGGCCTATGTATTTTGCGGCACTGTTGGTAGGTAGCGTGGTAGCAGCAGTATTGCTGGGCTTCTTAAAGAAAAAAGTTGTAGAAGAATAGCTTATAGTTTAAAATAAGCTTAGAGATAAACAGGCGTATTCAAAATATAAAAAGGAGTAATCATCATGGAAAAATTTACTTATGTTATCACTGACCCCGCTGGTATTCATGCTCGTCCTGCTGGACTCTTGGTAAAGGAGGCAGGCAAATTTGCCTCTAAGCTTACTATTAGCAAGGGTGCGAAAAAGGGTGATTTAAAGCGTATTTTTGGCGTTATGGCCTTGGGCGTAAAAAAGGGTGAAGAGATTGAAGTAACCTGTGAGGGTGCTGACGAGGCAGCTGCAGCAAGTGCTTTAGCAGCCTTCTTTAAGGCTAACCTGTAAAAAGGAGCAAGGCAATGCTGGTATTAAAGGGTAAGGGCGTAGGCGGTGGCGTCACCATTGGGACCTTGGCCGTGTTCAAGCGTCAGGAGACCGTGGTGGAGCGTCACTCCATTACCGATATTGAGGGCGAGGTAGCTCGTTTTCAGGCTGCACGGGGCAAGGCCATAGAGCAGCTGGCCCAACTATACGAAAAGGCCGTGGTGGATGTGGGCAGGGATAATGCCGCTATTTTTGAAATCCACCAAATGATGCTGGAGGATTTGGATTATATTGAATCCATCGAAGGCATTATTCGTACTCAGGAGGTTAATGCAGAGTATGCTGTGCAGGCCACGGCAGAGAATTTTGCAGAAATCTTTTCCTCCATGGAGGATGAGTATATGCAGGCCAGAGCAGCGGATGTGAAGGATATTTCCCGCAAGGTTTTGGCTTGCTTGGGCTTTGGTAGCGATGCTATGGAGTCTGCTTCAGAAAAATTTGTACTTGTTGCTGATGATTTAGTACCTAGCGAAACCGTACAGCTGGATAAGTCCAAGGTACAGGGCTTTGTAACTGCAGGCGGTAGCGTTAATTCTCATACGGCGATTTTGGCAAGGACCATGGGAATTCCCGCTGTTGTTTGCACCGGTGTATCCATTGGAGCGGAGCATGACGGCAAGCTGATTGCAGTGGATGGCTATGCGGGTGAGGTTTTTGTGGACCCGGATGCAGCTACACTGAGCTTGATGCAGGCTAAGCTGGAGCAGGATGTGCAGCATAAAAAGCTTCTAGATGAGCTTAAGGGAAAGGAAAGTGTAACCAGCAGCGGGCAGAAGGTCCATGTATATGCCAATATTGGCAATACGGGTGACTTAGCAGCAGTGCTGGCCAATGATGCCGAAGGCATAGGCTTATTCCGCAGTGAATTTATTTATTTGGAAAATGAAGACTATCCCACGGAGGAGTATCAATTTGCCAAATATAAGCTGGCTGCTGAAACCATGGCCGGTAAGCGGGTAATTATCCGCACCTTGGATATTGGTGCCGATAAGCAGGCTGCTTATTTTAATCTGCCTCACGAGGAAAACCCGGCCCTTGGCTACAGAGCTATTCGCATCTGCCTAGAGCAGCAGGATATTTTCCGCACCCAGCTGCGGGCGATTTGTCGCGCCTCTGCCTATGGTAAGGTGGCAGTGATGTTCCCCATGATTATTTCTCTAAGCGAGGTACGCAAGGCTAAAGCCATTCTTCAGAAGGTTCAGCAGGAGCTGGCAGCAGAGCATATCCCCTTTGACAAGGAGATGGAGGTGGGGATTATGATTGAAACCCCTGCTGCTGCTCTGCTAAGTGAGGAGCTAGCTAAAGAGGTGGATTTCTTTAGCATTGGTACTAATGATTTAAGCCAATATACCTTGGCCATTGACCGCCAAAACCAACATTTGGAAAGCTTCTTTGATGCACACCACCCTGCTATTTTACGTTTAATCGAAATGACTGTGGCCGGTGCCCATAAGGCAGGCATTTGGTGTGGCGTTTGTGGCGAGCTGGGTGCTGATTTGGAGCTAACCGAAAAATTTGTGGCCATGGGGATGGATGAATTGAGTGTGAGTCCTGCTAGCGTGCTGCCCCTGCGACAAAAAATTAGAGGTTTGTAAAAAATTTAACGATTTTTTGCGATTTATAAGCTTTTGAGCAGTTAAAGAGCTTGCATTTATGGATAAGCCGTGGTATAATCAATAAGCTTGTATATATACTTATATACTTCTTCTGCTCCCAGAGAAAAGGGAGCCA
>CAMFET010000075.1 GCA_945949475.1 uncultured Phascolarctobacterium sp. | reverse complement strand
AGCGTAATCATCATGGGGTCAGCAATGGAAGTACGATAGTTCTCCGGATTATAATGGCTGCGTTTGCGGAAGGGCTTCGCATCTAAGAAATCCATCGGATTCGAGGTCAAATCCATAAACTTTTCGTACAGCACCTGCCAAGCATTGCCCAAACCACCGCACAGTGCGCACAGCAAGGCACTGGTCTTGCCAATCAAGCCAGCAAAGGGCTTACGATAGAACCAGTCAGTATCCAAGCTGATTGCTGTATGCGGCTCCATGTTCTTCAAATACATCATAAAGGGAATCATAGCCATGCCCAGCATTTGTACCGGCTGCAGCAGATGCGGCGCAGTAAAGGGCTGGTACGGAGTCATCTCAAAGGGCAGATGACGATACAGCAAATCGGGATAAACACCATACAGGAAGCAGAGGAAGCCACTGATGCTCATCGCAATCTTCATATTGATGGGCAGCGGATTGATAACCTCTGCACCCTTGTCATCCTTGCGCAGGAAGATAAAGTAACCCATCTTCAGCGGGATGGACAAAAAGGTACCGATGGCAGCCAGCTCGAGCAGCGTGAAGACCATGGGCTGGCCTGCAGCTGCAGCAGCGTTAACAGTAATATTCTTACTGATAAAGCCGTTGAAGGCCGGGATACCGGCGATGGAGAAGGCAGCGGAGAAGAAGCAAACTGCAACCAGCGGCAGCTTCTTGGCCATGCCGCCCACCTTATTGATGTGCTTAATGCCGGTTGCATAAATAACGGCGCCAGCGCACATAAAGAGCAGGGATTTAAAGAGGATATCGCAGAAGGCATGGGCAGTAGCGCCGTTCATGGACATCGCCGTGCCAATACCGGCACCGGCAACCATGAAGCCGGTCTGGGAAATGATATGGTGAGCAAGGAGCTTACGCATATCGTTTTCCATAATCGCGTAGCAGGCGCCATACAGAGCCATCAGCACACCGCCCCACATCAGGAGCTCGGTGCCTGCGTACACTCTAATCAAAGCATAAACTGCAACCTTAGTAGTGAGGCAGCTCATGAAAACGCCACCAGTAAGAGTGGAGTTGGAGTAAGCATCAACCAGCCATGCATTCACAGGGGGCATAGCCACGTTAATGAACATGCCCAGCATTACCAGCCAATAAGCCCAATCATGCGGTCTATTGGTAAGGCTATGAATCATCATATCGCCATGGCCGGTGAACCAAATCACGAAGATACCAGCCAAGAGGATACCGCCGCCCAGCATGTGCACCAGCATGTAGCGGAAGCCTGCGCGCCGCGCTTCATGAGTAGGGTTGCACCATACTAGGAACAAGGAAGTGATGGCCAAGGATTCCCAAAAGAAGATGAAGCTCAGCCAATCCTTAGCCAAGCACACGCAAATGGCGCCACCGGCATAGGCCATGGAGCACAGTGCTTCCATTCTATTGGGGTTGTGCGCAGCATAAATGCCGCTCACCAAAGCCAAAACTGAGAAGATAAAGGCAAAAATCCAAGCCAGTTTATCAACATACATCAAATGCAGCTGAATATCATGGACGAAGTTCAAGGTGTACTCCGTGCCAAGGGGCAGCTTTAAGGCTGCGCCAACAGCGGCCAAGGGGCCTAAAGCCAGGACAAATTTCCTGATACACTTGGGAGCAAGCATGGCTACAATGCCCACTACCCACAAAATCAGACCAGGGTGAAGCATTAATTCATTCATCAGTCATCACCTCTGCCATCTTCATCAAAATCATCATCATAATAATCCTTATCGCGCTGCAAAATCGGCGCCATAATCAGCTTGGAGACGATGATAAGCACCCAAGCACCAACAAAGCCAAAGAAAATGTCGTAGCCAAAGGGCAAGGGCCACCAGGATGCAGCGTGCATATGCACGCCGGCAATTTCGGCAGCGGCTGCCAATACCAAAACCACAGCTACCAGCATATAGACTGTTTTCTTAGTCATTATAGCCACCCCCCGTGCCAGCCTGCGCAAACTGCGTTAGAGGCCATCGTTGCCAATTCATAGAAATGCGGATAGATATTGGGAACGCAGCCCAAAATCAGCGCAATCAAAGTAGTAATGCAGATAGGAATCAGCATAGCATAGCTGATTTCGCCATAGGAGCGGAATTTTTCCTGCGGATCCTTCACGAAGAAGGCCATTTGGGAAACAGGAATCAAATAAGCCGCAGCCAACAGACCACTAGCTACCCACAGCAGCACATACAAGGGCTTGCCAGCCTGCAAAGCGCCCAAGCACAGGTTCCACTTACTAATAAAGCCTACTAGGAAGGGCACACCAGCGATGCCTAGCGATGCTATGGTGAAGCAGGCCATCGTTACTGGAAGCTTCTTGCCGATGCCATAGAGCTCGCTGATATTGTTTCTGTGAGTACGGGCGATAATCAGGCCCGCGCACATAAAGAGGGTAATCTTCATAACCGCATGGGCTACCAAGTGCAGGTACGCACCCTTAATGCTGATAGGAGAAATCAGCGCTGCGCCCAATACGATGTAGGAAAGCTGGCCGATAGTGGAGAAGGCCAAGCGGCGTTTCAAGTGGTCCTGACGCAGTGCGATGAGGGAGGATACCAAAATACTGGTAGCAGCCGCCCAAGCGAGCACATCCGTAACACCAATTTCTGCGAGCAGCTTGGGACCGAAAACGAAGCCGATAATGCGCAGCACGGCGAAAACGCCGGTCTTAACAACGGCCACCGCATGCAGCAAAGCAGATACAGGGGTCGGCGCAATCATAGCGGCCGGCAGCCAGCCATGCAGCGGCATAACGGCTGCTTTTACGGAGCCTGCCAAAATCATCAGCACGAAGACTGCCTGCAACACCCATTTGGGAGCCATGTCGGTGGTTAAGAAGCCGCCGGCGGTGAAGCTCATGGTACCGCTGATGCAGTATACGGCGATAACACCTGCCAGGAAGAACTGGCCGGAAATCAAGGTGTAAATCAAGTACTTACGGCTGGCCATCAAAGCCTCTTGGTTACGCTTATGCAGCACCAAGGGATAGCTTGCTAAGGTCAGCAGCTCGTAAAAAATGAAGAATGTCAACAGGTTCTCGGCCATGGCAATACCCATTACTGCGCTCATGCACATGGCAAATGCTGCAAAGTAACCGGTCTGCTCGCGCTCCTGGTTGCAGCGCATATAGCCGATGGAATAGAAGTTCATGGGCACCCACAGCATGGAGGCCAGCGTGGCAAAAATCATGCCCGCCGGGTCGGTGCGCAGGGTTAAGCCCACAGTATCAGTGATTTGGCACAGTGTCCATTGGTAAACATTGCCATCCAAAACGGCGGGCAGCATGGACAGGATAATGCCAAACTTGAGCACGGAAGCGATTACACTCCAGGCCTCACGCAGGTTGGGCCAGCGTCTGCTGAAGGCAATCAAAATAACAGCAACAAAGGAAACACCTACTGCCAGAAAGGGTCTGCAATCTATAATCGTCATCTCAAGAACACCTCCGGCAAGCCTAATTTAATGATATCCGTAACAATGTCCACGCTGTAGAAGCCCAGCACCAGAATGCCAATGCCCATTACGAAAATCGGCAGTGCCATGCTGAAGGGCAGTCCCAGCTTACCCTTGTGAGGATGCACCTCGGTGAGGGAAGCTTCGCGCTGTACAAACATTTGCTCAATGATACGGAAGAAGTAAATCGCATTCAGCAGGGAGCTGACTACCAGCACGGCAATGTAGAAATATTGCTGACCGGTGTAAGCACCCATCATCAGATACCATTTACTGAAGAAGCCCGCAGTTGGCGGCAAGCCAATCATGGAAAGTGCTGCCAGGGTTACGGTGATGGTGCTGATGGTCATCTTTTTATTCAAACCACCCAAGCGATACAAGTTAACCTCGCCAAAGCGATGCTCAACGCCACCGATAACTAGGAACAGGCTGCATTTCATGAAGGCATGGTTAATGATGTGCAGTACGGCGCCGATGAAGCCATACATGTTGCCCATCGCCATACCAATGGCAATGTAGCCAATTTGTGCTACGGAGGAATAAGCCAGCATACGACGGAAGTCGTATTGAGCCATGGCCATAATGGAGCCAATCAGGATACCTGCAATACCGAGGATACCTAAAACGTTCAGTGCACTGTGCATTACAGGGCTATCAACCTTGAAAATGTAGTACATGAAGCGAATCAAAGCATAGGCAGGAGCCTTACTCATGCAGCCTGCGATGAAGGCAGCCGCACCGGGATGAGCAAAGGTATAAGCATCGGGCTGCCAGCCGTGCAGCGGGAACAGCGCCATCTTAATACCAAAGCCAATGATGAAGCAGGCCACAGCGATAGCAAAGAGCGGCGTGCCGATAAAGGGAACAACTCTTTGAGCCAAGTCCGCCATGTTCAGGGTACCGGTCAGAGCGTACAGATAACCAACGCCCAAGAGGTACAGGGAAGCACCAATGGTGCCGATTAACAGATAACGGAAGGCTGCCAGCATGGATTTTTTGCCGCCGAGGGAAATCAATCCATAGCCGGACAGGGACATAATTTCCAGATAAACGTAAAGGTTAAATACGTCGCCCGTAATAATCATGCCGCACAGGCCCACGGTCAACAGACCAAACAGGGTGTAATAGCCACCCACATGGAGCCAATCCTCTTCCTTCACAAAGGGCTTGCTGTATAAAGCAACCATCATGGAAATAAAGGTTACCAGCACAGCCAACACGCTGTTTAAAGGATCGAGAGCAAATTCAATGCCGATAGGAGGCTGCCAGCCGCCCATCCAATAGTGCCAGGTTTTGCCGCCGGTAGCGATAACGCGTTGGAGCACGGTGCAAGCACTCAGGAAGGCACCCACGATGGAGGCCATTACAATCCACGCGCCCAGCTCCTTTTTGATGCGGCTAAACAGCATGCATAAAAGCGATGCTGTCAAGGGCAGTAGAACGATAAATATTGGAGCATGCTGTGTCATTTACTTGCCCTCCTCAATACCTCTACTTCCTCAACGGAGCCATAAATCTCTTTAATACGCATCAAAAGCGCAATGGCTACACCAGTGGTACCAAGGCTAACAACGATGGCCGTCAGCATCAGACCATGAGGAAGGGGGTTGATATAGGCATTAGGGTCGGTAGTGATACCATTTTGAATGGGTATCATAGCACCGTCCTTTTGAGCAAAGCACAGATAGAAGAAAATTACCGCTACCTGCATAACGTTCATGGCCATGAGCTTTTTCATGTAGTTTTTACTCAAAACCATACCATAAACGCCTAGGAAAAAGAGAATCATAACCAGGGAGTAGATGCCTTTAGTTTTTAAAAACTCATTC
>CAMFET010000074.1 GCA_945949475.1 uncultured Phascolarctobacterium sp. | reverse complement strand
ATTCTGTTGGGTATTACCAAGGCTTCCTTGGCTACCGATTCCTTCCTGTCCGCTGCTTCCTTCCAAGAGACTACCCGCGTGCTCACCGATGCTGCTATTAAGGGCAAGGTGGATCCGCTGCTGGGCTTGAAGGAAAACGTTATTATTGGCAAGCTGATTCCTGCTGGTACCGGTATGAGCCGTTATCGCGACATTAAAGTTAAATATAATGTTATGCAAGAGGAAGAAAAGCCTGCTGAGACTGCTGAAGCGCCTGTCGCTGAAGCTCCGGTTCAGGACTGATTACCTGCACAATTGCCTAAATAAGCGCTCCATTGCTCCTGCTTTGGAGCGCTTTGCTTTAGAAAAGCTTTAGCAGCTTGAAGGAGATAATTATGCATTTTACGTTTTGCCCTCAATGTGGCGCCAAGCTTGGCAGTGTGCCCTTTGGTGATGATGGGCGTGTGCCTTGGTGCAAGGCGTGCCACAAGCCCTTTTTTGATATTTTCCCTGTGGTTGCCATAACCATGGTAGTCAATGAAGCTGAGGAAGTGGCACTACTAAAGCCCAAATACATGTCCGAAAAATACTATAATTTTGTCTCCGGCTATGTACAACCGGGGGAGCAGGCAGAGGTTTGCGCTGCTCGCGAGGTGCAGGAGGAAATTGGTATTACCACCGATAGCCTACAGTTTGTGTGCAGCCAGTGGGAAAGTGAGCAGCAAATGCTGCTGCTGGGCTTTATCGCCAGGGCTAATAAGGCGGCCTTTGCTCTGTCCGAGGAAATCAATGACGCGGTGTGGGCTCCGGTGGAGCAGGCACTGACCATGGTTTATCCCGAAGGCAATATCACGCATACCCTGCTGGCAAAATATTTGCAGTGAGAGTTTGTCATCCTAATAAGCAAGAGGAGAAGATTTGATGCTGTTTAAAAAATATACTGCTCCCTGCCGGGTTAATTATGTGCCCTCGCCCTATGAGCCTGATGAGGACGGAGTTATGGATGTGGGCTATAAAAATGGCGTTTTCAGCGATGGCCGTCCTTACCGCCTGGAGTGCTGGCGGATGGATGCAATGCTGATGCTCACAGTGCTTTTTTCCAATGAGGGGCTGACCGGTTATCAGCGGGCGGATATGCCGCTAGTGCTGGAGGGCGAAGAAATTTTGCACTTTGTGGGCGCTGGCAAGCCGCGGCTGCAGGCTGCCCAGACCACCGATGATGTGGGCCAAAAGATGTGGGCCTTGAACCTGATGCTGGCGGATAGTAAGGGAACCTATGCGGAGTTATTAGTAAAGCTCAATAGCTATAGGCTATAAATTATTTAGAATGGTTTTCCTGTTGCGAAACGCAATGGGAATATATGTTCGCTATATTTTGCGGGTAACGCAGCTTGAGAGCGAATAAGGTTTATGTTCAAAGCGGAGTGGCTTAGGCTTCTCCGCTTTTCTAATGCTCGGATTTTGCTTTCAGCTAAATTTCAGCTTTTAGCAATATACTATAAGATGGTATAATAGATACGGAGGCCTGAGCTTATGAAAATTCTCTTAGCTGAAGACGATTTAAATTTGGGCAAGCTGCTGAGCATGCTGTTAAAAAAGCAAAATATCCTCACAACCTGGGTGCAGGATGGGGAGGAAGCATATAATAAGGTTTATACGGATGGCTATGATGTGTTGGTGTTGGATTGGATGATGCCACGCTTAAGCGGGGTGCAGCTGTGCTCCCGTTTGCGTGATGAGGATTATCAGGGAAAGATTCTGCTGCTTACGGCCAAGGACACTGTAGCCGACAAAGTGCAGGGACTAAATGCAGGAGCGGATGATTATTTGGTAAAGCCCTTTGCTATGGAGGAGCTGGTGGCGCGTTTGCATGCGTTGTGCCGCCGCCAGGACAGCTATAAGGTGAGCAATTTAAGCTATGGTGATTATGTGCTGGAGGCCAGCACCTATTGCTTGGCTTATGGTAAAAAAAGAGTGGAGCTGCGCCCTCGTGAATATAAGCTACTCGAGATTTTGCTACGCAATAAGGGTCAGGTTATGCCGCGCACCGTCCTTCAGGATCGGATATGGGGCATTGATAGCGATGTGACAGAAAACAATCTAGATGTGCATATCAGATTGCTGCGGAAAAAGATTGCCAGCTTGAATAATGAAGAATTGATTAAAACGCTGCGTGGAGTGGGCTACTATGTGGAATAAGCTATTCGAAGGCTTGCGGCGGCGCATGACCTGCATTTCAGCAGCTATATATGGGGTGCTGATTTTGCTTATCGTTTTTGCTGCCTATAGCTTTATTTGGTGGAACATATTACAGCACGAAAAGGAAGAGCTGGTGGCCAATATTTACCATGAGGCGGAGGAATGGGTCGAAAGTGGTGAGCTGCCCTGCTCCACTGTTTCCATCCGCGAGGGCAGTATGCTGGCTTATTTTGTAACGCCTAACCACCAAGAGGTAATTTTGGATCAGTTGGGTTATGGCAATGTGCGCGAGGGCTTACTGCGGCATCGCCAGGACTGGCCGCAAAGGCTGGATACTGCAAGGATGCTGAACCACCGCATCTTTGATAAAGATGGCAAGCCCCACCGTTATTTGGCTGGCGTGGCTCCTGTGCTGCGCGGCGATAGGGTAGAAGGGCATTTATATATGTTTAAGGACATGGAATTCTATTACCATGCTGCTTATACTACCCTGTTTAAGCTTTTATCCTTAGCAACGCTGCTTTTTGCCTGTGCCTGCTATTTTGGCTATTGGTTGGCAGGGCGCAGTATTCAACCTATTAGTAAAATGTACGAGCGGCAAATGCAGTTTACTGCGGATGCTTCCCACGAGATGCGCACTCCCTTGGCCGTCATGGCTTTGGCTACCCAAGGGCTTGTGGAGGACGAGGAGAGCCACTACAGCCCCTTTGCCAAGGAATCGCTGGCTATGCTGCAAAATGAAACAAAGCGCATGTCTAAGCTGACGGAGAATTTGATGGCCTTGGCTCGCAGTGATGAGGGAATTGCGCCCAAGCTACAGCAGGTCGATCTGAGTAAGCTGTGCCAGCAGGTTGCCTCGCAGCTGGCGTTGTTGGCCAAGGAAAAGGGGATTACCCTGCAGAGCAGGATTGACGAGCATTTGCAGCTGTGGGGTGATGAGGCAGCCTTGCACAGGGTGCTGGTAATTATCTTGGATAATGCTCTTAAATATTCGCCGGCGGATACGATAATTAATTTTAACGCTAGCAAAAGCAAGCAGGGTCTGCTCATCGCGGTTCAGGACCAGGGCTGTGGCATTAGTGATGAGGATAAGGAAAAGGTTTTTGACCGCTTCTATCGTGTGGACAAGGCGCGCAGTCGTAGTCAGGGTGGCCTGGGCTTGGGGCTGTCGCTGGCGTGGGAAATTGTGCATCAGCATCGAGGAGAGATTAAAATTTTGGATAATAAGCCCTGTGGCACGATTATGCAGGTGCTGCTGCCCCTATAGGCAAAAGCAAAACTGCAGCCTGCCTTAAACATTAAATTAATATGAATGCCTTCTTCAGTAAGTATTAAGCAAGCTGTTTTATACTTTTCATCATAAAAGTATGAATTCAGTTCTTTGCTGCTGAGGGAGGCATTTTTTATGGCAAAATGGCAATGGCTATTACTTTTTTTAGTAACAGCGCTTTTACTTTTTACAGGCAATAGCAGCCTGCTAGTTACGGATAGCGTGGAGTCCAATTACGCCTTGACGGCCAAGGAGATGGTGTTAAGCGGGGACTGGCTTTCGCCACAAATCTATGGTCATTATTGGTATGATAAGCCGGTTTTCTTTTATTGGCTGACAGCGTTGTCCTATAAACTGTTTGGTTTTACGGAGTTTGCTTCACGCTTTTTTCCTGCCGTATTTGGTATGGCCAGCATAGCGCTGCTGGGCTGGGCTGGCAGCAAGCTGTATAATGCTCGCACCGGCTTTTATAGTGCTGTGATTTTAGTAAGCAGCGTAGAATTCTTTTTGATTAGTAAGTCAATTATTACGGATGCAGTGCTCTTCTTTTTCTTTAGCGCTACGCTGCTCTGCTTCTATTTGGGCTATAGTGAGGGTAAAGCACGCTATTGGTACACCATGTATGCGGCTGCAGGCTTGGCCGTGCTCACTAAGGGCCCCATAGGTGTGCTGCTGCCGGGGCTAATTATTACCATCTTTTTGCTGTGGCAGCGTGATTGGTTGGTGCTTAAAAGGGCTCATTTAGTGAGCGGCACTTTACTTTGCTTGCTCGTCGCTGCGCCCTGGTATGCCGCCATGTACGCATTGCACGGCAGTGATTTTGTGGCTACCTTTTTTGGCACTCATAATTTTTTGCGGGCAACGGTGTCCGAGCATCCCCGCGATAATGTTATTTATTACTACGCCTTAGTTAATGTTTTAGCTCTGTTCCCTTGGAGCGGGCTCATTCCCGGTGCAGTGTACACCTGGTGGCATAGGGATAAGCGCAGTTTTGATACCCTGCAAAGATTTTTGCTTGTGTGGTCTGTGGTTGTCTTTGCCTTTTTCCAATGCATGGCCACTAAATACATCACCTATACCTATCCTCTGCTTTTCCCGGCCAGCCTACTTTTGGGAAGTATGGTAGCTAGGGAGGAAGCAAGCTGCTTTACGAAAAAATACTTAGCATGGGTAGCCTGTGGCTTTGCTGCTTTGCTAGCTGCTGCCTTTTGGGCTACCAGTCAAGGATTTATGACTGATGCCTATTTATTTGTGCTACCCTTGGCAGTGATTATAGCTGGGATGCTGGGCTTTGTGCTTTGCTTGCTTTCACCGGCACGCATCTATCCCATCGCCTGCACGGCTGTGCTTTTTTATCTAGGGCTTATTTTTAGCATTGCTATACCCTTTAGCCAGCTGCGTAGTGCCAAGGATTTGGGGATTATGCTGGCGCAGCATCAGGTGGAAGAGGTGGGCCTGTACGGCAGCTATCCAACCTCGGCCGTTTTTTATAGCGGCAGCAAGCTGGTGAAGCTGGTGCCGGAAAAAGAGCTGGAGACTTACAAGCCCAAGAGTATGTCCTGGACCAGCAAGAATGTGATGCCTTTTGCAGCTATGGAAAAGCAGCACTATCCTTTGATAATTGTTTCTGAAAAAAGTGTGCCGGATTTTCTGAGTCATAATCACAACCGATGGCTGACAGCAGGGCGCTGGGGTCAGTATGTGCTGCTGGAGCCCGTAGCAGCACAAGGAAAAATAGACAATTTCCAGCTCAAGCGCTATAATAAAGATGCAAGGCTATCAGCTAAAAGCGATTGGAGGAATAATCATGGAAGAACATAAGCATTGTAATGAAGCTAACTGCACCTGTCCCAAAACCACCT
>CAMFET010000073.1 GCA_945949475.1 uncultured Phascolarctobacterium sp. | reverse complement strand
GAGCGCGAAAAGAGTGCTACTGTTAGCGGCATCGAGGGCACAGGCCTGGGGATGACCATTACCAAGCACACTGTGGATATGATGGGTGGTACTATTGAAGTGCAAAGTGAGCTGCGCAAGGGCACTACCTTTACTGTGGGCTTTGATTTTGCGCTTTCAAGTGTAGTGCATAAAAAAGAATCCACTGTGGAGCTCGAGGGCCTGCGGGCGCTGGTTGTGGATGACGATTTTCAAACCTGCGATAGCGTGACGAAGATGCTTAGCCAAATAGGCATGCGCTCCGAGTGGACTACCTCCGGCAGGGAGGCCGTTTTCCGGGCGCAAAAGGCACACAATGATGGTGATCCCTTCTATAGTTATATTATCGATTGGCTGATGCCTCAAATGGATGGCATTGAGACAGTGCGCCGCATCCGCCGGGTGATTGGCAATGAGGCACCTATCATTATTCTTACGGCCTACGATTGGACGGATATAGAGCAGGAGGCCCGCGAGGCAGGGGTAACGGCCTTTTGCAATAAGCCTCTCTTTATGTCGGACCTGCGTAATGTGCTTATTGAGGCTTCAAGAATCGCCAAAGGGCATGTGTCTCCTAAGGTGGAGGAGCCCAAGGTGAGCTTTGATGGTAAGCGGGTGCTGGTGGTAGAGGACAACGATTTGAATCGCGAAATCGCTTGCGAGATTTTGACCCGCGCAGGCTTTGTTGTAGAGGTAGCAGCTGATGGCTCCGAGGCAGTGGGCATGGTGAAGCAGCGATGCGAGAACTATTATGATTTAGTGCTGATGGATATTCAAATGCCCATTATGGATGGCTACGAGGCTACCAAGGCTATTCGCAGCCTGCCCAGGCAGGATGTGCTGGATTTGCCTATTTTGGCTATGACGGCTAATGCCTTTGAAGAGGATAAGGAAAGAGCCTTGCAAAATGGCATGAATGGGCATATCGCTAAGCCGATTTATATTGATATCCTGTATAAGACTTTGCAAAGGATTTGGCAAAAAGCCTAAAGCTTTTATAAAATACAGTAGGGCTAAGAATGAGCTTGGCTTGTAGAAGATAAATGGTTGCGTAACTAGATGACGATGAGATTAGATATGCTTTGCTGCAAAGGAGAGTGCGTAATGAATATTAAAGAATGCTATCAGAAAATGGGTGCTGATTACGAAAATATTTTCAGCCGTTTGGGCGATGCCGATATGATTGAATACTTGGTATTGAAATTTACTAAGGATACCAATATGCAAAAGCTGATTGATGCTTTGGCACGTCAGGACTACGAGGAGGGCTTTATGGCTATACACACCTTAAAGGGTGTGGTGCTCAATTTGGGCTTGACGCAGCTGGAGCCAGCAGTGGTTGTGCTTACCGAAGAAATGCGCGGGGGGAAGGCACCTAAGAGCTTGGAGCTTTTAGAAGCGCTCAAGGATATTTATGCTCGCACTCTGCTGATTTTGGAGGACTACAGAGCGGAAAATGAAAAATAAGATTTTGATTGTGGATGACCAGGAGATTAATAGGGATATTCTGGCGGGAATTTTGCACGAGGACTATGAGCTTGTTTTGGCGACTAATGGGGTTGAAGCTGTGGAGGCGCTGGGCGAGGATGGTAATGGCATTGCGCTGGTGCTGCTGGATTTAGTGATGCCCGAGCTCAATGGCTATGAGGTTTTGGAATACGCCAATGCTAAGGGCTTTATTGAAAAGGTGCCGGTGATTGTAATCAGCTCTGAGGCCGATGCCAAAACAGAGCGTAAATGCTTGGATCTGAAGGTAATTGATTTTATTCGTAAGCCCTTTGATAAATTAGCCGTTTTGCGCCGCGTGGAAAATGTGATTAAGCTGTTTACGATTCAGCATAATTTGGAAAAGCTGGTGGATGCTAAAACCGAAGAAATTCAAAAGCAGAACGAAAAGCTGGCTCAGCAGGCTTCCTGCCTCAAGCGCACCAATGAGCGCATCATCGAGCTTTTGGGTACCGTGGTTGAATATCGCAATTTAGAAAGTGGACAGCATATTCAAAGAGTTAAGGGCTTTACCAAGCTATTAGCAGAGCAGCTGGCCGAGCGCTATCCAGAGTACGGCCTCACGGAGAAAAGAATTAATGTGATTGTGGCTGCTAGCGCTTTGCACGATGTGGGTAAAATCGCTATTAGTGACAGCATTTTGCTTAAGCCCGGTCGCTTGACTAAAGAAGAGTTTGAAATTATGAAGACTCACACCACGGAGGGCTGTGCCATTATCGAGCATATGAAGGGTATTGGCGCTAGCGAGTACGAAAAGGTGAGCTATGAGATTGCTCGTCACCACCATGAGCGCTATGACGGTGGGGGCTATCCGGATGGCTTGAGGGGCGATGAGATTCCCATTGCTGCACAAATTGTGGCGATTGCGGATGTATACGATGCCTTGGTGAGCAAGCGCTGCTATAAGGATGCCTATGGCAAGAGTGAAGCCTTTAGAATGATTATGGCTGGCGAATGCGGCGTCTTTTCTGAAAAAATTTTGACTTGCTTGGCTAAGGCTAAGGAGAATTTTGAAGCCTTGGCAGATGCATACGCAGAATAAAGAAAAACATTGTACAAATTTCTAAAAGGTGATATAATTAAAGAAAACTTTACGTTTGCAACTAATACTTGCGCTTTTAACGAGCTTTAACTTGGTATTACTTGCTAAAGTAAAGATAATCTTACCCTCGGGAAAGGTGTGCTATATTATGAAAGATATTGCCAAGGTTATCGGAACAAGAATTAAAATGCTCAGATTTGCTAAGCATATGCAACAAACAGAATTGGCTAAGCGTATGGGAATCAGTCAAACCCACATGAGCAATATTGAAAGTGGTCGTAATAATGTTACCGTGGAAAATCTTTATAAGCTGCATGAGATTTTGGAATGCTCTATGAGCAGCTTCTTTGTAGATATCGATGGCAAGGAAGAGCCTAAGGAAAACAATAATGTGTTCTCCTTGGAGGAATTGACGCAGGCCTTGATTTTGTTGAAGAAGCAATAAAAAATACGTATTTGCTGGCTGTGGCTGCTAGCAAAATTAAGTAAAGGTATGTTATGATGGTGCTATTTTAACCAGTTTTTGGCTAGGTTGAAATAGCACTTTTTGTTATATTGTTAACAAAAAGGTGTACCGTAAGTGATATTATTAAGAAATGTTACAAAATTCTTGACAAAAAAAGCACAACTTGACATAATTTATGGCAACGAGTTCGCCCCTTTCCGCAGCGCGGATGGGGGCATTTTTATAGAGGAGGAGCAGGTATGGAGCAAATTTTATCCATTGTTGTACGTAACCAGCCCGGCGTTTTGATGCGTGTTGCCGGAATGTTTTCCCGCAGGGGATATAATATTGATAGCTTGGCCGTGGGTACTACCCAAAACCCCGAGTTTTCCCGTATGACCGTAACCATGGAGGCCGATGAGCCGACCGTGGTGCAGGTGTGTAAGCAATTGGCCAAATTGGTAGAGGTAGAAAAGGTAAAGGTGCTGCCGCCGCGCTCTAGCGCTACTCGTAGCATGGTTTTGGTAAAGGTGCGTGCCGGTGCTAAGCGCATGGAGCTTTTGCAGCTGGCCGAGGTCTTCCGCGCGCATGCGGTGGATGTAACTGGCGAATCCTTGATTTTTGTAGCTACAGGCGACGAGGGCAAGCTGAAGGCCTTTGTGGATGTGATGCGGCCCTATGGTGTAACCGAGATGGTGCAGACCGGTCTAGTAGCCTTGGAGCGTGGTGACGCTGCCCTAGCAGTGGAGGAATCACGTTTCCAATGGCCCAATACAGATAATGCAAGAACGATTTAATGCTGGATGAGAAAAGGATGTGAGCCTATGCAGATGACCGGTGCAGAGATTATGGTCAAGGTTTTGGCCGAAGAAGGAGTAACAACAGTTTTTGGCTATCCGGGGGGCGCAATTCTTCCCTTTTACGATGCATTGCGCGATAGCAAAATTGAACATATTTTAACAGCTCACGAGCAGGGTGCAGCCCATGCGGCGGATGGCTTTGCTCGTGCAAGTGGCAAGGTGGGTGTGTGTATCGCCACCTCCGGCCCTGGTGCTACCAATTTAGTTACAGGCTTGGCTACTGCCTTTTTAGATTCCACTCCGGTGGTGGCTATCACAGGTCAGGTGCAGCGCGCTTTGATTGGCCACGATGCCTTCCAAGAGGTGGATATTACGGGTATTACCATGCCTATCACTAAGCATAATTTTTTGGTGAAAAAACCGGAGAATTTGGCGCAAACATTGCGCCTAGCCTTCCAATTAGCTAAGGAGGGACGTCCGGGACCTGTTTTAGTAGACGTACCTAGGGATGTACAAACGGCAGTGTTGGAATACACTCCTGATAGACTGCGCGATTTGCCGCCGGTGCTGCCCGATAAGGATAGAGTGGCTGCGGCAGTGGCTGCAATTAATAAGGCGCAGCGTCCGGTAATGCTGGTAGGCGGCGGTGTCATTAACGCTGATGCCGAATACGATGCTATGCATTTGTGCGAAAAGCTGCATATTCCGGTAGTCAGCACTTTGATGGGCTTGGGTGCTATTAGTGCTTATCGTAGCCTATTTTTGGGCATGACGGGCCTGCATGGTCACGAGCGCGCCAATAATGCGGTTAAGGAAGCAGATTTAATCCTGGCTGTGGGCAGCCGCTTTAACGACCGCGTGACGGGTGAACGCTCTCGCTATAGCGCCAACAAAACTATTATTCATCTTGATATCGACCCGGCGGAGCTGGATAAAAATATTGACTCCAGCATCGGTATTACGGGCAATATGAATATGACGCTGAACCTGTTAGAAAAGGGCAGCGTGCCCCACGATTTATCCGCTTGGTGGGATAAAATCGCTACCTGGCCCAGCATGGATGATGATTTCGGTGATGAAGAGGCACCGCGCTTCTTTAAAGCGCTGAACCCCGTTATTAAGGGTAAGGATTACATCATTACTACGGATGTAGGCCAGCACCAGATGTGGGCAGCACAGCATTTGAAGATTGAATTTGCGCGCCAGCTCATCACTAGCGGTGGCTTGGGCACCATGGGCTTTGGCCTGCCGGCAGCCATGGGTGCACAGCTGGCTAGACCCGAAAGCCGTGCCATTAGCCTGAGCGGTGATGGCGGCTTTAAGATGACCGGCTCCGAGCTCTTTACCATTGCCAGCAATAATATTCCCGTCATCGCCATCGTCTTCAACAATAGTGGTCTGGGCATGATTCGCCAGCTGCAAACAGTACAGTTCAACAAACGCTTTACTGCTTGCGAGATGCCGGGCTATGTGGATTTTGTCAAATATGCTGAAGCCTTTGGCATTAAGGGCGAGCATGTTGCCACTCCCGAGGAGCTTTCCGCTGCTTTGGACAAGGCCATGGCCGTACAGGAGCC
>CAMFET010000072.1 GCA_945949475.1 uncultured Phascolarctobacterium sp. | reverse complement strand
CTATGTCCACCTTTGGTGTTGCTCCCTTGGAAAAGGGCGTGCGCTTGAATGCTGCGCATATCGATTCTCCTCGTTTGGACTTAAAGCCCAATCCCGTATACGAAAAGAATGATATTGCGTATTTTAAAACCCATTATTATGGTGGTATTCGCAAATATCAATGGGTTACTACTCCGCTTGCTATGCACGGCGTAATTGTGAAGAAGGATGGCACAATTGTAAAGGTTTCTGTTGGTGAAAAAGCAGGCGAACCACAATTTTGTGTTACCGATTTGCTGCCCCATTTGGGCGCTAAGCAAAACGAGCGCAAGCTGGCCGATGGTATTCGTGGTGAGGAATTAAATATTGTTATTGGCAGCCTGCCCTTTGTAAGCGATGATGACAAGGAAGAAGTTAAAAATGCTGTAAAGCTGACTGCTTTATCCTTGCTGAATGAAATGTATGGCATCACTGAGCACGATTTTATGCGTGCTGAAATCGAATTTGTGCCTGCAGTAAAGGCTGTGGATATTGGCTTGGATCGTAGCCTAATTGGTGCTTATGGTCAGGATGATAAGGTGTGTGCATACACTGCTTTGACTGCCGAAATCGATACTAAGGCTCCTTACTATACCACTGTTACTATTTTGGCTGATAAGGAAGAAATTGGCTCCTACGGAAACACGGGCTTGAGCTCTGATTTTGTGCTGCATTATTTGGAGGACTTGGCAAGCCTGGAGGGTGCCAATATTCGTACTTTATTGCGCAATACCACAGCATTATCCTCTGACGTAAATGGCGCCTATGATCCTACCTTTGCCAGCGTTTATGAAGAGCGCAACAGCTGCTTTGTTAATAAGGGACCCTGCCTAACCAAATATACTGGTGCTCGTGGCAAATCCGGTTCCAATGATGCCAGTGCTGAAACCATGGCTAAGATTATTAGCATTATGGATGAGGCCAAGGTATATTGGCAAATTGGCGAGCTGGGAGCTGTTGATGAAGGTGGCGGCGGCACAGTTGCTTTGTATGTGGCTGCTATGGATGTGGATGTAGTGGATTTGGGTGTGCCCGTGCTTTGCATGCATTCTCCCTTTGAGCTGACCAGTAAGCTGGATGTTTATTACACTTATAAAGCTTTTGCGGCTTTCTTGGCTAGTGATAAATAATGTATATATAAAAAGTGATGGACCGGTGGCAAGCCGGTCCTTACTTTTGTAAATTATTGGCTTTACTAACATAAAATAGCAGAAGATTTGGGTTAATCAAGTTAATATAGTTGATAAATCTCGTCAATAGTGTTATTATTATACTGGAAACTGGTGTAAGCCAGAATTTTGTGCGCTTTACAAAGCAAAAGAAAAGTGAGGTTGTTAAAGATGGCTTTAGTAGAAGAATATCGTAACATTGCTAAGTTGGCTCAGGACAAAGACAACGCTGAGGTTGTTATTGATGCAATCCTGACTCATTTTGATGTTGATTATGATGATATGGATTTGGGCATTGAATGGCTGTATACCACTGGTGTTATCGATTATAAATTCAGAAGCGTGCTCTATAAGGGCGAAGATTTGGACGCTATTGTTGCTTGGTTCAAAGCAAAGGCTGGCGTAACTGACGAAGAAATCGCCGCTGCTGAAGCAAAAGAAAAACAATATATCGCTGGCTGCCTGCTGATGGCTGAAAAGGATTTGGGCTTGGGCCACGTTGTTAGCGGCACCACCTATTTGGAATTGGCTGCTGCAAAGGGCTCTGCTGAAGCTGCTGCTAAGCTGAAGGACCTGCAATATGCTAAGAATCAATGCATGCTGGGCGAACAATATTTAGCAATGGGCCACAAGATTTGCGCTAAGACTTATTTTGAACTGGCTGCTGCAAAGGGCTGCCCGAAAGCTGCTGCTAAATTGGCTGAATTCTAATTTTTTAGTAATTCTTAAGGCTGGAGATGATTCTTCAGCCTTTTTTATTGTAGCTAGGTGAATAAATCAATATTATTTTAAGGAGGTTTATAGATGCAAAATGCTTTTTCTGCTCTAAAGGTATGTGCTCATACGGTAGAGCAATTACAGAAAATGGGCATTACAAGGCCCATGCCCGTACAGGAGCAGGCGATTCCGGCTTTGTTTGCCGGTCGTGACGTGATCGCTAGAGCGCAAACCGGTACTGGTAAAACCTTGGCTTTTTTAGTGCCGCTGGCCGAAAAGGTGGATGCTGAGAAGCCCTATGCTCAGGCATTAGTGATCACTCCTACTCGTGAGCTGGCTCAGCAAATTGCTGTGGAACTAAAAAAGATTTTAGGTGAAAGTCCCATCAAGGTGCTGGCAGTGACCGGTGGACGTGATTTTGAAGAGCAAAAATATAAGCTTGAGGGACGCAGTCATGTTTTGATTGGTACCCCGGGACGGCTATTGGACCATATTAAAAAGGGTAATACGGATTTGGGCGGTGTTAAGTATTTAGTGCTGGACGAGGTGGACGAAATGCTGCAGCAGGGCTTTATGGATGAAGCCTTTGATTTAATTGCTATGACTGCGGCAGACCATCAAACCATGCTGTGCAGTGCAACCTTAAACGAAGAGGTGCGCAAGCTGGGTCGCAAGCTGACTAAAAATTGTGCTTTGATCGACATTGAACCGGATAAAGCTACTGTGGATAAAATCAAGCAAATTTGCCTCAAGACCACGGATGAGTATAAGAATAGAGCTGTAGCGGCGCTGATTGAACGTTTGAATCCTTATTTGGCTATTGTGTTTTGCATGAGCAAGGAGCGCACTAAGGAGCTGGGAGACTGGCTGGGGATGCAGGGCTTTAATGTGGATGTGCTGCATGGTGAAATGTCGCCTGCCAAGCGCAAAACTGTGATGAAAGCTTTTCGCGATGCCAAAATCCAAGTTTTGGTAGCTAGTGATTTAGCTGCCCGTGGTCTTGATGTGGAGGGGGTAACCCACGTTATTAACTATGACATTCCTCATGATGTGGATTGGTATGTGCATCGCATCGGCCGCACAGGTCGCGCTGGCAACGATGGCGTGGCCATAACCTTATATACTCCTGAGGAAGTAAAATGGCTGCGCAATATTGAGACGAAGCTGGGCGTTTTGATGGAGCGACAAAACCTTGAGGGTGAGACTGTGGCTCGCCGTGTAAGTAGTGCAGCTCCAAGCAAGAAAAAGCCTGCTGCCCCTAAGCGTGGCCGCAATGCTGTTGCAAATAAGCGCAAGGCTCCTAAAACTGGTAGCAATCGCCGCCAAGGTCCCAAAAAAGGACAATAAAGCAGGAAAAAAGAGTGTATTCTAGCATGGCATGCCTATATTAAGACTTATTGATCATATCAGTATTTGCTATATTAATCAAAATATGCTATAATAATTCGTAACTAGAGTACGCTATAGAAGCGCGCTACAAGATTCGGGATTTAGGAGTGAGTGCTAAGTGAAGTACAAAATAACCTTGCCCAGTGGCTTGGTATTGGATTTTACTAATATGTTTGGCGAAAATAGACTGGCAGACCAAGAGATTGTCCAAGCGTTGGAGAGCATTGGGGCTGAAGCTGATGCTGCGGTAGCTGGTTTGCGTGCAACAGGTCATTCCAAAGCGCATTTGTCTAAGGATGGGCAGCCGGAGCATGTTTATTTTCCGCGTATGCCCTATATTGCTGAGGGAAATCCTAATACAGCTGCTTCCATTGCAAAGCTAAAGGAATATGGTGAATACCTGAAGCAGATGGATGTAGTAGTTTTTTTGGGTGTTGGTGGCTCATATTTGGGCAATAAGGTGCTTTTTGATGCCTTTGGTGGCTGTCATTGGAATACTAATGCTAAACTGCGCCATGACCAGCCGCGCATCTATTTTTCGGGCAATAATTTGGACCCGGTGGACTGCAATGGTTTAGTTTATGAGGTGCAGCGTTTGGCTTATTTGCATTTGAGCAATGGTCGTGAGCTGAAGGTAATGCTGGTGCCCATTTCTAAATCGGGTACAACCTTGGAAACTATTTCTGCTTTTACATATTTTTATGATACACTGAGCAAGGGCTTAAATATTAAGCTGGAATGCACAGTTGTAACTGATTTGCAGGCTGAGGAGGATAAGGCTCCGCTGCTGCAGCTGGCTCGTAAGTATGGCTGGTGGCAGTTTGATATAAAAGAGGGTATTGGTGGGCGCTTCTGTGTGATGACGGACCCCGGCCTAGTGACCATGGCTGCCTTGGGCGGTGATATTGAGGAGTTTTTGCGCGGTGCGCGCGAGATGGATGAGTATTGCCAAGGTGTTGCCTTAGCAGAAAATCCGGCGCTGCTTAATGCGCTGCTAAAGTTTTTAGCTTATCAAAAGGGCCGCGATATTGAGGTCTTTATGCCCTATAGTATGCATTTAAAATCTTTAAGTGAATGGTATGTGCAGCTATTGGCAGAGTCCTTGGGTAAACGTAAGGATCGCAATGGTCAGGTGGTAAACTACGGTAGGACACCGATTGTGGCGGTAGGTACCACGGATATGCATGCCCAAACTCAGCAGCATCAAGAGGGTAGATTAAATAAAGTTGTGCAGTTCCTGGAGGTTGCTGATCCTGAGGAGCAGGCTGTTGTGCATAATCCCTTTGCTGATGTGCCGTATTTTGCTAAGTTTGATGGTCTTGATATGAATAAGGCCTTGAAAATAGCCTTAGATGCCAATGAGGCAGCTTTGACTAGTGATAATCGTTATAATGCTCGTTTTACCTTGCCGCGTTTGAATGAGTATATGTTAGGCCAGCTGATGTATTTCTTGATGCTGAGTGTGGCTTATGAGGGCGAGCTTGCGGATGTTGATGCTTTTGATCAGCCCGGTGTGGAGGTTTATAAGCGCTTCATGAAGGAGAAGCTGTAAGGGGCATTTAATTAAATATTTGTGCATAAGAAAAGAGCTCACTGCGAAAGGTCGCGGTGAGCTCTAGTATTTTTTTGTTGCTTTCGTCGTAAATATAATAATCATTCCAGTCAGAAGAATTTCTTAACGCAAATTTCGTGGGGTTCAATTGGCCTCTGCGGGGTACTATTTGTCTCGCAGAATAATATACGTTTTCGAACCCTTGAGGCCATTGTACCAAGCCACTCATTTGCTAAAATTCTTATTCGTTCCATGATTATTATATTTACTTACTTCAGTACAAAAAATAAACCCGGGGAGGCCGCCCCGGGTTTTTGCTGTGTGTGAAGATGTGCTAGATAATCTTCGCATTTGTTGTAAATACATTTTAACACTAACGATAAATAATGTCAACGAAGCAAGCTGCTAAAAATGTTACTTCCCTGTAAATATTCTACTGAGAAGGGGAGAGTGCTTGAAAATTTTTGTTAGCAGCACGCTGGCTATGAGTGACACGATGACGAGGAAAAAATAGGAGAAGGTTACTTTTTTTACGGTCATGACGATGCCAAATTTGGTGTAAAGGC
>CAMFET010000071.1 GCA_945949475.1 uncultured Phascolarctobacterium sp. | reverse complement strand
GAGGGCAAGGTGCGCCAGGAAAATGGCTGGACCTATATTACTGAGGAAAAGAAATAGGCCGTGAGCTTTATAGCTACCCGCTGGTCGGGTAGCTTTGCTTTTTAGTGATTATTGCTGAGTTTTGTGTGGCCCCTCTCCGCCTCGCATACTCGGCACCTCCCCCGAAGGGGGAGGCATTCTGTGAAACTAAGATATAAGAGTGGCTCCCCCACCGGGGGAGCTGTCAGCGTAGCTGACTGAGAGGGGTTTATAGTTACTATGGATTTATCTAACTTATTTATGGCCGGACTAATCATCTTTCTCGGCTCCTTTTTCGCTACTGTATCCGGATTTGGCTTTGCGTTAGTAGCAACACCGCTTTTAGGGTTGATTATGCCATTGAAATGGGCCATCATTTTCATCCTGGTGCTTACAGTGGTTTTGCGTATTTTGACCATGTATCAGGTGTGGGGCGAATTTAATTGGCGAACAGTAATCTTAACTAGCATTGGCAGCTTTATCGGCATGCTGCCGGGCAGCAAGGTGCTGCACTTTATTTCCATCACCCATTTGCAAATCTTTTTGGGCATAGTGCTGCTTGCGGCCACTGCCCTGATGAGCCTGCAGTACACCGTGCCTATCAAGAATAAAACGGCAGGTCGCTTAGGCGCAGGCTTTTTGAGCGGCTTTTTTGGCGCTTGCACTAGCGTCAGTGGTCCGCCGTTGGTGCTGTATTTTCTCAACGAGCACACCGATAAAACTGAAATGCGGGCCAATATGATTTGGATTTTTGGTGTGACCGGCATCTTATTTGTTGGCGCTAGCTATTGGGCTGGTAATATAGCTGCTGTGGGCGATTGGAGCTATTTATATAGCATGATTCCAGCGACCTTCCTTGGCGTGCTTGCGGGCGAGCGCATGTTCCGCTATCTTAATCAACAGCTCTTCCGCCGCTTGTCATTGTTGATTGTGCTTGTGGGCGCAGTGATGATGCTGTTTAATGGACTGAGGGAGCTGTGATTTAGCCACTAGCAAATCTGTAACCTCCGTTACACTTTTACAAGGAAAAGGTAAAATGTAACAAAAGTGCAAAAATTTGCTTGACGTTATACATTGACAGCAGTAAAATTACCCTAATCGCTGAATTATATTGGCAAGATTACTTTGCAGGTGAAGATAATGGATTCTATCAAAATGAACACTGCAACTGAATACGGCTTTTATTATGCTCCGGTCTTTAGCTATTACTTTAGCACCGGTTATTTGGCATGGAAAAAAGCATATGGCAGTGAACGTAATAGAAGCCTTTAAGTGTATTTGTATCTGCACCTTTACAATGCTTTCGAAGCAGGCTCTTTTACGGGGCCTGCTTTTTTAATAGCAAACGAAAGCGTAATGATTTTATTAACAGAGCCAAAAGGAGGTAGGAAAAGGTAGGAGTAATTTAGTAAATTGTGGGCAGCTAGCTACCTCGCAGTTTGCTAAAGCTAGTAGGATTGTTAGTTTAGCGTGGAAGCTTTTCTCGCTTTAACTAGAGTGTAGCATTGTAGTATTGTAGTATAGTTATAAAGGAGAGATTTTATTATGATTATTGTATTTAAACCCACCGCAACCGTAGAAGATAAAACTCGTTTAAAAGCACAATTAGAGGCTAGAGGCTACCAAATCCACGCCAGCGAGGGCGTGAACGCATCCTTGTTTGGCGTAGTTGGCGACACCAGCGCACTGGATATGAACCTGCTCCTCGTTAACGAGGGCGTAGAAAAGGTTATGCGCGTGCAGGAGCCCTTTAAACGTGCCAACCGTGCCTTCCATCCTGAGGATAGCATTGTTAACGTAGCCGGTGTGCCCATCGGTGGCAAAAAAATCCAAGTTATCGCCGGTCCCTGCTCCGTAGAAAGCATCGAGCAGATTACCGCAGTAGCTCAGGATGTTAAAGCTAGCGGCGCAACCTTGCTGCGTGGCGGCGCTTTTAAGCCCCGTACCTCCCCGTACTCCTTCCAAGGCTTGAAGGAGCTGGGCTTGGATTACCTCAAGGCTGCGCGTGAAGCAACTGGCTTGCCCATCGTTACCGAAATTATGTCCGCCGACAAAATTGAACGCTTCGTTGAAGACGTGGATTTGATTCAGGTTGGCGCGCGTAACATGCAAAACTTTGAGCTCTTAAAGGAATTGGGCAAAACCAATAAGCCCATTCTCTTAAAGCGCGGCCTGAGCGCAACCATTGAGGAGTGGATTATGTCCGCCGAATACATCATGGCAGGCGGCAACGATAACGTTATCCTGTGCGAACGCGGCATCCGCACCTTCGAGCACTACACCCGCAATACGCTGGATTTGAGTGCTATCCCTGCAGTGAAAAAGCTGAGCCATTTGCCCGTAGTGGTGGACCCCAGTCACGCAGCAGGCCTGTGGTGGATGGTGGAGCCCTTAGCCAAGGCAGCAGTTGCAGTTGGCGCTGATGGTCTGTTGATTGAGGTACACAACAATCCTGAATGTGCACTGTGCGATGGCGCCCAATCCTTAAAGCCTGCTCGCTTTGAAAAGCTCATGGGCGAATTAAAGGGCATTGCTCAAATCGTGGGTCGTGAATTATAATAATATTGTAAAGAAAAATATAGCTCCAGTGGCCGCAAAGTTCACTGGAGCTAGCCTTGTATTTAGTAGTATGGTAGAAATGTAGAATTAGGAGTGATTTTTTTGGAATCTGGTTTTAGAAGCACTAATTGGCAGGAATTAAGCTTTGCAATTGTGGGCTTGGGCTTAATCGGTGGCTCTTACGCCAAGGCTCTGCGCGTATTGGGCGCAAAGCAGATTATCGGCGTGGAGCGCAGCGAAGCAACCTTGGTGCAGGCAAAGGAATTGGGGATTATAGATTTGGGCATGACCGCTGCGGATGAGCGTTTAGCTCAGGCAGACGTAGTGATTTGTGCTATTTATCCGGAGGCTATTGCCAATTTTATTAAGAGCAATGTGGCAAACTTCAAAAAAGATGTGCTCATCACCGATGTGGCAGGCATTAAAAATAATATGATTGCTGAGGTGCAGGCAGTGCTGCCCCCGGGTATGGAATTTATCAGCGGTCATCCCATGGCCGGTCGCCAAAGCAGCGGCCTTGGCATGGCGGATGCAGCAATTTTCCACAATGCCAATTATATTATCGTGCCTGAAAAGGGAAATAGCGAGGCTGCGATCGTTTGGCTGGAGACCTTTGCCAAGGCTTTGGGGTGCAAAAGCACAGTGCGCGTAACGCCGGAAGAGCACGACCGCACTATAGCCTTCACTAGCAATTTGCCGCATGTAACGGCGGTGGCGCTGATGGATAGTGCTTCCTACAGCGAAAAGACGAAATATTTTGTTGCCGGCAGCTTTAGGGATGGTACTCGCGTGGCGGATATCAATCCGGAGCTGTGGTGCGCGCTGTTCCTTGCCAATAAGGACAAGGTGGCGGACGAAATTGATAAATATATGGAGCAGCTGGAGCTGTGGCGCAGGGCACTGCGCGCTGGCGATGGGGAGACCATGAAGGAGCTCATGCGAACCTCCGCTGCTCGGCGAAAGGAGCTTTATTAATGCAGGTTATCCATGTGGATTTAGGAGCTCATGCTTATGATATTGAAATTGAAGCTGGCTTGCTGCCTCAAATTGGCGCGAAGGTAGCTAAGCTGCTGCCCAAGGCTAAAAAAGCAGCCATCATCAGCGATACCAATGTGGCACCGCTGTATGCGGCGAAGCTGGAAGCGAGCCTTGCAGCGGCTGGCCTTGGCGTAGTGAAGGTGATTATCGAAGCAGGCGAGCAGAGCAAGAATATGACTGTGCTCAGCTCTGTTTTAGAACAGCTGGCCCAGGGTGGACTAACTCGCAGCGATGTGGTGCTCACGCTCGGCGGCGGCGTAGTGGGCGATTTAGGTGGCTTTGCCGCAGCAAGCTACATGCGCGGTGTAGCCTTTGTGCAGGTGCCCACTTCCCTTTTGGCGCAAATCGATAGCAGCGTCGGCGGCAAGGTAGCCGTGGACTTGGCAGCGGGCAAAAATTTGGCCGGCGCCTTTTATCAGCCTAAGGCCGTGTTCATCGACACCGATTTGTTAGCGACATTATCCACTCGCTTTTTACACGATGGCTTGGCCGAGGCAATCAAATATGGCTGCATCAAGGATGCTGCTTTATTCGACAAAATTGCTGGCTTTGCTAATGATGCAGCGCTTTTGGCAAACATCGACGATATCGTGGCAATTTGCTGTGCTATTAAGGCGCGCATTGTGGAGCAGGACGAGTTCGACACAGGCCTGCGCATGCTGCTAAACTTTGGCCACACGCTGGGACACGCTGTGGAGCAGCATTTTGGCTATAGCGGCTTCACCCATGGCGAGGGCGTAGCCATTGGCATGTATCAGCTCACGAAGCGCACGGAGGAGCTGGGCCTGACGCCTACTGGCTCTGCTGAGCGCATTAAGAGCGTGCTGCAAAAGTATAATTTGCCCATAGACGCGGGCGTAGCGAAGAGCGAGCTCTTAGACACCATGGCTCGCGATAAAAAGAAGAATGGCAATAGCATTACCATCATTATCCTGCGTGCTATTGGCGAAGGCGACTTGCTCAAGCTCAACTGGCAGCAGGTACCGGAATATTTGGGGTAAGGCTTATGAAAACAGTTAAAATTTTTCCAACTAAATTACAGGGTACGGTGGTTGCTCCCTCCTCCAAAAGCATGGGGCACAGGGAGATTATCTGTGCAGGCTTAGCCGCTGGTACCAGCATTATTGATAACATTAGCATGTCCAAGGATATCGAGGCTACCATGCGTTGCCTTAAGGCTATCAACGTAGCCGTGGACGAAATCCCTAGCATGATTGCCGGTCGCAAGGCTTTGCAAATCTCCGGCACCGGTCATCCCATGGCTGCGGCTGATAGTGTGGACTGCGGCGAAAGCGGCTCCACGCTGCGCTTCTTTTTGCCCTTGGGCGCTAATCTTAATTGCCCGCTGACCTTTACTGGCCATGGCAAGCTGGTGAGCCGTCCCTTACAGGCCTATTACGATATTTTTGACGAAAAGTTTATTCAATATTTTAATGATAACGGCAATCTGCCTGTGACCGTCAACGGTCGCTTAACACCCGGCACTTATAAGCTGCCCGGTGATGTGAGCAGCCAGTTCGTAAGCGGCTTACTCTTCGCATTGCCCCTGCTTAACGGTGATTCCGTTATCGAAATTACTTCGCCGTTAGAATCTAGTGCTTATGTGGATATGACCATCAACTGCTTGGCTAAATTTGGCATCAAGGTGGAGAACGAGGGCGGAGCGCATCGTCGCTATTTAGTCCCCGGCAAGCAGCGGTATCAGGCGCTGGATAGTCAGGTAGAGGGCGATTGGTCGCAAGCAGCCTTTTGGACTGTGGGCGGTAGCTTGGGCAAGGGGATAACCTGCCAAGGCGTCAACGTTAACTCCTTGCAGGGCGACCAGGCTGTGGTAGATATCATGGAGCGCATGGGCGCAGCCATCAGCCAGACCG
>CAMFET010000070.1 GCA_945949475.1 uncultured Phascolarctobacterium sp. | reverse complement strand
ATGCATCAGAGCCCATTTATCCAGCTCCAGCATTTCCTCGAAGGGAACGGCATTCTTTTCGTAGTCGAAGTCGTTGGTATTGCCCAGGATATAGCGGATGGTGTTACGAATCTTGCGATATACCTCAGCCAATTGCTTCAGGATTTTCGGGGAGATACGGATATCTGCCTTATAATCGGAGGAAGCAGCCCACAGACGAATGATATCAGCACCATATTGCTTGATAACATCCTGCGGAATGATAACATTGCCCACGGATTTGGACATCTTGCGGCCTTCGCCGTCAACAACATAGCCGTGAGTCAGAACGGATTTATAGGGAGCCTTGCCGGTTACAGCAACGGAGGTCAAGAGGGAGGATTGGAACCAGCCGCGATGTTGGTCGCTGCCCTCCAAGTACATATCAACAGGCCAGCCCAGCTCCGGACGCTTTGCAGCTACTGCCATATGGGAGGAGCCACTGTCAAACCAAACGTCCATGATATCAGTTTCCTTGTGGAAATGGTCATGGCCGCATTTCGGGCACACAGTGCCAGCGGGCAGCAGCTCTTCAGCGCTATGAGCCCACCATGCATCGGAGCCTTCCTTTTCAAACCAGTTAGCAACAGCATCGATGGTAGCTTCGTTAATCAGATGCTCGCCGCATTTGTCGCAATAGAATACGGGAATGGGCACGCCCCAAACACGTTGACGGCTGATGCACCAGTCATGGCGGTCGCTAACCATGTTGTGGATGCGTTGCTCGCCCCAGGAGGGAATCCATTTTACATCGTTAGCAATAGCCTTCAAGGCGTCATCACGGAAGCCATCAACGGATGCGAACCATTGGGAGGTTGCACGGAAGATGATGGGGTTCTTGCAGCGCCAGCAGTGTGCATATTGGTGCTTAATGTTTTCCTTGCCCAGCAGGCAGTTCAGCTCGGCCAAGTATTTCAAAATGGGGATATTGGCATCGAATACGAACATGCCCTTGAATTGCTCGCCAGCTTCAGCAGTGAGCTTGCCCTGGGAATCAACGGGGCACAGGATGGGCAGCTTGTATTTCAGGCCGGTTTCAAAGTCGACATCGCCGTGACCAGGAGCGGTATGTACGCAGCCGGTACCAGCTTCCAGGGTTACATAGTCAGCTAAAACGACGATACTCTTGCGATGGTTGTATTCGGGGAAGGGATGCTCGCATTCAGCGAACTCCATATCTCTACCCATGGTGGTGCCGAGGATGTTGGACAAATCCTTGTGGCATTTTTTGCCAACCTCTTCCAGCAAATCCTTAGCCATAAAGAGCACTTCGCCCTCGCATTCAACCCAAGCATATTCCAAATCAGGGTTCAAAGCCACAGCCACGTTCGCAGGCATGGTCCAAGGGGTGGTGGTCCAAATTACCATGTAAGCCTTTTTGCCTTTAGCAGCTTCCGGAGTTTGGCCATTATCCTTAACCAAGGGCATCTTTACGAAAATAGTCGGAGTCTTTTGCTCGCCGTATTCAATTTCAGCCTCTGCCAGAGCAGTTTCGCAATGAGGGCACCAGTATACGGTCTTTTTACCCTTGTAGATATAGCCCTTATTAGCCATAGTGCCGAACACACGAATTTGCTCAGCCTCAAAGCTGTGGTGCAGTGTTACATAGGGGTTATCCCAATCGCCCAGCACACCCAAACGCTTGAAGTCCTCACGTTGGATATTAATCCAGTTCAGCGCGAAATCATGGCATTTGCCGCGCAGAGTCAAAACATCCAGCTCTTTACGGTTCAGGCCCAGCTCCTTAATGCAGGCGTGCTCGATGGGCATGCCGTGGGTATCCCAGCCGGGTACATAAGGTGTATCAAAGCCTTGGGCATATTTATATTTTACAATGATATCCTTCAGAATTTTGTTCAAAGCAGTACCCATGTGAATCTTGCCGTTGGCATAGGGAGGGCCATCGTGCAGCACAAATTTGGGATGTCCTGCATGCAGTGCTTGCTTCTTGTTATAAATATCGTTTTCCTGCCAGAACTTCAGAAAATCAGGCTCGCGTTGGGGCAAACCAGCGCGCATAGGAAACTCTGTTTCAGGCAGATTCAGTGTTTTGCCGTAATCCATTAGTCTTAACCTCCAAAATCTAAAAAATATGTATAAAAAATATTATATATCGAGCAAGGGCCACAAAATAACAATGCACCTGAGCAGCTACTGCTTTATCGGCTGCATTAAAAAAGCTCCATCCCTCAATAATAAGGGACGAAGCCAAAACTACTACTCCGTGGTACCACCCTCATGACAGAGCCTCAATACCCTGCCACTCGTATGCGCTTTATCGGGCGCTCCCGTATGCAGCTACTAGCTTCGCCACATCCACTCCCAAGTGATTTTCACCTGCTTTGCTTCCGACCGGGCTCACACCATCCCCGGCTCGCTTTTACCACTTTGCAGGCTACTGTCTTGTTCATCATGTTACGTTATTAAAAAACTCATTTAATTATATATTAGGCACTGCCAAAAGTCAACTCATCTAGCCAATTTTTAGCAACACCTAAATAAGCCTAGGGCAGCTATCCCAGACTATTTTTTCTCGTATTTAAAGCCAAAAATGCCAAAGCCTTGACCTTGATTTAAATGGCTTACATCGTTAAGGCGAAAGATAGTATGCTCATGCCATTTATTGACGCCCAATACCGTAACGCTGGCCGGAGATATATCAACCGAATAATTACAGGCCACTACCTTTGCCATATCCATACCCAGCCATTTAAAAATAATATTTTGCAGCGTGCCCTTGTGAGCTACAATTAAAAGATTTTCTCTTTCCAAATCGGCACAGCTCCACAAGCCCTGCACATTGCGCTCGTAAAATTCAGTGCGAGTTTCGCCACCAGGATAGTTGCGGTGATGTAGCTCCTGCTCTGTGGCTGGCTTACAAAAGATTTTTTTGGCTTCCTCTTCAGTCATGCCGGCAGCAATACCATTATTCTTCTCTCGCAAAAAAGGGCAATATTCGATTTTGGCTTCCATCGGTAATGCTGCTGCCAAAATCTGTGCTGATTCAGCAGCACGCTTAAGATCGCTGCTCAAAATGCGCAGCTTTTCCTTGCGTCCCGCAAAATCGCGTGCCAACATAGCAGCTGCCGCTGCAAGCTGTGCCTTACCCTTTTCCGTTAGCACAGAATCAGTCCATCCTCCGGTCAGGTGCTGAGTGTGATGGGTTGCTTCACCATGTCGCACTAGGATAATCATCTAACCCACCGCCTTATTCGTCAGCTTGCTTGGTAAAATTCTTTACAAGCTCCAGCTGGGTCTCCAAAAGATGCTGCATGTTCTTGCAGTATAGCATGCACTTTTTAACTTGATTCTCATAGCTTTGCTCAGCTATAGAAACACGATTCTCTGCATCAAAAATAATCTTGCGGCTCTTTTCCTCAGCATCGCCCACGATTTTGCGATACTTGGTATTGGCCTCCAGCATCATTTTTCCAGCCTCATTGCGAGCATCATCCAAGAGCTTGTTGGCGTCAACAGTCGCTATATTACTGCGTTTTTTGCACATTTCTTCGTTAGCAAGGCGCAGCTTGTCGGTTTCAACCTGTGCTGTACGGCGCAGCTCCTCGGCATAAGCCTTGGCCTCATCCCGCAGCTTATTGCATTCCACCATGGTAGCCTGCAGCATGTTATCGGTTTTTACCTTGGTTTTGTTATACAAATCCTCGGCATGTGCCATCGTTTCCTCGTGCAGCTTTTTCGCTGCCGCCTTAGCATCGGCCAGCTGCTGCTCGCACTTCACCGCAGTCTCCTGCTCTAAAAGGGCAGCCTTCTTTTCGCTGGCAGCCTTCACCTCTTCCGCAGTTTCCTGCGCTACAGTCAAGGTGCTCTGCATAGTGCTTTCCATTTGCTGATAATACTCAAGCTTGGAGCTCACTCTTTCGATGGTTTCCTTCTGCTGCAAATTATCGAGATACAAATAATTGTACTCTTTAATTAGCTCTTGCATAAACTTATCAACTTCAGCAGTTTCATAACCACGAAAACCCTTAGAAAATGTTTTCTTTTTCAAATCCTCAGGAGTTAGCATCTTAGGTCCTCCCTTTTATTTTAAATATAACGCTTTAGCGTAATGCTGATGCGTCCTTTTTTTGTTGTACCACGAATCTCGGCTACCTCTACCCGGCCGCGTCCCCTGAAAGAAAGTACATCGCCCTCCTTAACCGGCTGAGCCGCCTTCTTAGCCTCCTGCCAATTAATCTTCACATTCAGGCTCTTGATTTCGTCGGCCATCCGGCTACGGCTCACACCATAGCCCGCAGCGGCCACTGCATCCAAGCGCAAATCGGCTACGGTAGCATTAATAACCTTCACCTTTTCTTCCTTTTGCAGCAGCTCCTCACGAGGGATTTCGGTGAGTGTAATCGGTGCAGCACCAATTTGCGTCAAATTGCCACTAAGATAATTAACCAAAGTCTTTTCTACTACAAATTGGGCTCCCTCCGGCACGAAGACGATATCGCCTAACGCTTCGCGCTTGCAGCCAGTGCCCATGAAGGCGCCTAAAATATCGCGATGCGATAAATCATAGTAGCGCTTATCCCATGCTGCCAAAAAGTAAGCCATGCCATAATCGGGTTGACCATAAAAATCATCGGCAATAAAAGCCACCTTCACCCGCTCCGCATTGGCAAAGCCGCCATCAGCTTCAATTTTAACATTGTCAAAATTAGCAGCCACAATTTCGGCAACATTATAAGCGTGCGGGTCCAAAAATTCACTCACCCGAAACTTGCGGCTTTTGTTGGCACCCTCGGCCAAATCTAAAAGCTTCGCCGCCAACTGCTCGTCGCCGCTGGCCTTAAAATAACGTAAAATTTTCTCTCTATCTGCCATATAATTTCCTTACTTACTCTGCAGCTCCTGACTACGCGCCAACACGGCCATGACGGCATCATAAAAAGCACCGCGCACGCCATGATTTTCCAAAGCGTGAATGCCTGCGATAGTAGTTCCGCCAGGGCTGGTCACCTGATCGCGCAGCTGCGCCGGATGTAGGCCACTTTCCACACACAGCTTGCCACTGCCTGCCATGGTCTGAGCCGCCAGCTTGATGGCCAAAGCACGGGGTAAGCCTGCGCGCACACCTGCGTCAGCCAAAGCATCAATAATCACAAAACAATAGCCTGGGCCACAGCCACTTATAGCAGTTATAGCCTCAATAGCTTTTTCGTCCACAAATTCAATTTCACCACAGCTGCTAAAAATAGCTGCTGCATCCTCGCGCATGGCTTCGGTCACCTTATCATCACAGCAAATAGCTGTCATACCTGCGCCTACAGCCAAGGGAGTGTTGGGCATGGTACGTACCACAGCATAACCGGGCGCATAAGCATGCAGCTGCGCAATGCTAACACTGCCCATAATGGACAGCACCCAAGCATCCTTTGGCATAGCAGCCACCAGCTCCGGAGTGAGCGCTATCGGCGCCACCTGAGGCTTCACCGCAAAAATCACTAAGTCTGCCTCAGCCACGGCTGCCTTATTATCAGTCATGGCATTAATGCCATATTTTTCGTTTAAATAATCACAGCGCTTTTGCGTGCGATTG
>CAMFET010000069.1 GCA_945949475.1 uncultured Phascolarctobacterium sp. | reverse complement strand
ACGACGGCGTACTAGAGGTACGTCTAGGAAAGATGACGAAGTAGATGACGCCTTATAGGCGATTTTCACCGACGATTCCTAATCTTGCGAAAATCGAAGACCATGTCGAATGCCCCCACATACACAATAATCTGGGAAAACAGCGGAATCATAAACATCAGCGCCGTGCCAATATTAGCCCACCAGCGCGGCTTATTCTTAGTCTCTACATACCAATAAATGAGCACAATACCTTGGAACACCAAGCTAAAGCTGCACACAGTCTGCACATTCACGGCCGCCGCATACATCCAGCTGCTTTGGTCGGTTTGATAAAAATAAGTCACTGCCAAAAGCGACAGAAAATAGGGCCACAAAACCCATTGGGGCACCTTAAGCATAATAAAAGGCGGAAAGCTAGCAAAGCTGTCCCCCAGCTTGGTCAAAATCTTTTTAGCACAAATATAGTTGATAAAGGCCATAATCGGTGCACAAATCAAGAAAGCTCCGGGCATAATAATCTTCATCATGCGCAGCATTTCCTTGTAGCTATCAATGCTGGTTTTAATATCGGCCTCGCTCATGCCATGCTCGCGATAGTACGCGGCTAGCTGCACTAAGCTTTCGTCAAAGGAGGTGAACATCATATTGATGGGGTCAATGCCCAGCACCACAAAGCTTAACACGATATTCAAAACTAACGCAATAATACCGCCAATAGTGCCAAAGGCCATCAGCTGCATGGGAGCGAGATGGCGGCGCATGCATTCACCCAAAATCAAGCCCAAAAGGCCAAAGATAGCGGCTAGGAAGAAAGCATTGACGGGGCTCATAATCATGGCAATGATGATGGTAGCCACGAGGAGAGTCATAATGCTCCACTTTAGACCATGACGCGCGCCACAAATAACTATAGGCAATGGCCAAACGAAATTTACAAAGGCGCCTAGCACGGGTACATACATGCTTATTAAAGCCATGACGATGGCAATGGCAGCTAAAATGCCGGCCTCCACCATGGCGGATGTTTTACGAATCACAGAATATCCTCCTTCATAACACGGGTTTAGTTTTCAATTTTGATAATTTTGGTATAGTATTTCAATATATTATTGTACTACATAAAAGCGCTAAAAGCAAAGCCTTTCACTGTAAATTTAATGCGAACATTCTTTTTCCTAACGTTTCGTTACCCATAAAATTACCACGAACATTCTTTTCGGTATATTCACGGGAGTAATTAATTTTCAGCACGTTTGTTCTTTAACAATGGACAGGATTTCTTCTTGTCTAAAGAAAAAACAGCTAGCTACGTACACTTTCGTACTACAGCTAGCTGTTAGTTTTGTATCTTATTGAGCAAGCTCCTGCATGAGCTTAATTAATGCTGTTTCTATAGTATCTAGGCCAGCACTCCTAGCGCCCAGACGCTCAGCTAAAATGCCCATCGGATAGGTGTCTAGGTGTACACCGTCATAGAGGCATTGTGTTGTGCAGACAACCTGCAGTCCTTGCTTGAGCACCTGCTCTAGCTTTGGAAGCCAATTATTGTCTCCATTTGGCACACCACCGGCGCCAAAGCCTTCGATAATAAGCCCCTTGTAGCTTTTTTTTACATAATAATCTAAAATATCAGGAGTAGCCCCTGGAATAATTTTTACTACGGCAATCTTGGTCTCCAGCTGCGTGTTGATGGAAAACTCTCCCTCACCATAGCCGCCTCCCTGCAGGGCACCCTTTTGCCAAAAAAGATGGTTGTGGCTTATGGTTGCTAGGGGCTCGCGATTGATGCTGGCAAAGCCGTTAAAATTTTGCGTATACAGCTTTTTAGCATGAGCACCATGAATTACGAGGTCACCAAAAACTAGAGCTACACCCTTCAAGGGGCTGGTAGCAGCTAAAAAAGCATGATAAATATTATTAGGTGCATCGCTGCCTTCTGCTTGAATGGGCAGCTGAGCCCCAGTCAAAACCACGGGCTTTTGACAGTTGTGCAGCATTTGGCTGAGCGCGGCTGCGGTATAGGCCATGGTGTCGGTGCCGTGGGTGATGACAAAGCCATCATAGTTCTCATAATTTGCCGCTATAGCTTTAGCAATAATTTGCCAATGTTCAGGAGAGAGATTACTGCTATCTAAATTAAGAATTTGCTTAGTCTCGATTGCACAAACTTCCTCTAATTCAGGCACTAACCTAATCATGGCTGGTCCATCCAATGCGGGAACTAATCCATCAGCAGAAGGAACACAGGCAATGGTGCCGCCAGTACCCAACATTAAAATTCGCTTCATAGCATACTCACCTCCGACTGAAAAGCAATTAATCCTTAAAATATATAATAATTATTAGCTTACTATGCCTGAGAAAGCTTTATGATCCTCTCATAAGCGTCCAGGCCACAACCGATACCGTGGTCATGAAGGGCAAGCAATTTATCTGGTTTTATATCGAGCTTGTCAATTGTGAGCGGTATTTGCGGGCGAATAATAACGGCCTTGCCCTGCTTTTCCAGCTCTTCGGCCTCAGCTAGCTGGCGATTATATTCAGCAGGACGCTGCTGCATGATTTCCCATAGCTTGGGATATTCATGATAGAAGGTTTTCATCATTATTTTGGGCACCTTATCCTTTTTTTGGTAGCCGGCATTACGGGTAAGCACAAAAATAAATTTTTCGTAGCCTGCTTCACGAGCCTTTTCGTAGGGGATGGGCGCGACTAAAGCTCCATCCATCAAATCACGCCCGTTCATATGTACCACCGGCGCGAAAAAGGGCATGGAGGAAGAGGCGCGCACAGGCGTAAAGGTGTGGCCGATGGCCTCCTTGCCAAACCAAATAGCTTCACCAGTTCGGATATCTGTGGTGCCAACCTGCAATGTGCCGGGGTAATTGTAATATGTGTCAAAGTCAAAGGGGAGCAGCTTTTGCGGCAAATCCTCAAAAATAAAATCAAAGCCAAAAATGCTACCCTTTTTCACCCAGTTTTGCAGGCTAAAATAGCGTTTATCGGTGACATAGTTTTCGATAATTTTACGTGTGCGCAAGGGTTGGTTGGACATATAGGATAGAATATTGCAGGCTCCGGCAGAAACTGCGGTTATGTAGGGAAAGGTCAGCTCTTTGAGTAAAAAGGCTTCAAAAACACCGGCCGAAAACATACCCCGCATGCCGCCACCTTCCAATACTAGAGCGATATGGGAGAGATGCATAATGCCCTCCTTAGCTTATCTATATTTGTTTTTATGTTTTTTACGCTCATGCTGTACGCGGTAGTCGGCCTGCACTTGGTATACTTGGTAGATGTACAGGGCGCACATGGGCACTACGATGAACATGCCCAGCCAGCGATTGTCAAAGAAGTAGGAGCCAGCCATGCCGGCCAGCAGGCTGACGATAACCACCAGCAGCATATTCACCTTGTATTTCATGAGATATTTTTTCATAGTAGATATTCCTCCTAATTTTTTGTATATGTGTATGTGCATCGTAATTATTATTATTTCTTTGCTCAAAGGAATTTTTTAACGCGAATTTCGTGGGGAACAATCACGAAGCTGCGGTGTCCAATTTGTTCGAAAAATGATATAGGTTTTCGAAACCTTGCTTCTATTGTTCCAGCCACTCATACGCTAAAATTCCTATTCGCTTCGAAATAACAACAATTACTTATTTACTAATTACTAAATGCTCAAATTTTATACTTGTAATTGGTCATTAAAATTTGATTTCCGGCACTACGATATTTTGTTGGGGTATTTTACTTGCAGCAAACAATGGCAACAAATCCGCAACGCACAGTGGCTCCGGCTTATCGATTTGCCCTGCAAGATATGCTAAAAGGCCGATAATCGGCTCAGGGCTGCCATAAGCTTTGCGTAAAGCAGCGATTTCTAAATCACCGTCGCGCTTTGATAGCCTGCGTCCCGTAGCATCAACTAAAAGCGGAATATGGCAGAAGCTGGGTGGTTCAAAGCCTAGTAAACGATAGATATATAGCTGCATGGGCGTGGAGCTTAACAAATCGCAGCCGCGTACTACCTGAGTAACGCCCATCAGGGCATCGTCAATAGTCACAGCTAGCTGATAGGCGAAAACCCCATCGCTGCGGCGCACGATAAAGTCTCCGCTTTCTTCCGCTAGATTATAGCTTTGCTGTCCGTAGTGGCCATCAAAAAAGCTGATGGCTTTATCTTCAACCTGCAATCGATAAGCTGGTGCACGCTTTTGTGCCTTCGCTTGGCGCTGCTCCGGCGTGAGCTGGCGGCAGGTGCCTGCGTAAATTATGCGTCCGTCACTTAAGTGGGGCGCTTCTGCAGCGTGGAGCTCGCTTCTGCTGCAAAAGCAGGGATAGACAAGCCCTTGCTCCTGTAGCTGCTCAAAATATTGGGCATATATTTCGCTGCGTTGACTTTGAAAAAAGCTTTCACTATTTGTGCTTACATAGGCGCCCTCATCCCACTCTAGGCCCAACCATTCCAAATCTCGGGCTAGCTGGTCAGCCTTCTCTCTTGTGCAACGCTGTGGGTCCAAATCTTCAACACGCAGGATAATTTTGCCCCCGCTGCTTTTGGCATAAAGCCACGCCAGCAAACTGCAAAACACATTTCCTAAATGTAAAAAGCCGCTGGGCGTTGGCGCAAAACGCCCCACAACTACGCCAGCTGCTAAGTTCTGTTTTTCCAAAAGCATATCCAGGCACATCCTTCAATTCTTACATCTATATTTTATCATATCGTTTGCAGCTTGTGTACATTATTTCTTGCTAAAGCCGATATTTACCTTGGAATATTAAAATAACAAGGCTAAAAAATAAGCGCTGTTTATGGTATAATATCTATAGGATATCTAGAAAAGAGGTGCTTTATGGCTGAAGAAAGAATTACTGATGGTTACAAGGATAGCGCTGATATTGAATGGGAAGCGGAAAAAATCTGTCGTTGGGCAGCAGCTCGAGCAGGCGTGATTGTGGTTGCTCCGCTCATTGGAACGATGACCTTGATGGCTAATGAGGTATATATGATTACTCGTCTAGCAGAGCTACGGGGCATCAAGCTCAGCGAAAGCGCCGTGCTGGGACTGTTGGGTTCCTTGGGCGCGACATTTGTAGGCCAAACCCTAGTGACGCTCATTCCCTTTGCGCCCGTGCAGATTCCTGTGGGCGTTTCCGTAACCTACGCTGTGGGCAAGGTAGCCAATGCCTGGCTCAAGGCTGGTCGACCGGAGGATATTGCCGCTTTTAAAGAGGTTTACGATGAAGCTAAGGCCGAGGGCATGAAAAAGTTCAAGGAGTTCAGCAAGCTGGACTGCAAGGATGAGCCCCTGGGTGATGAAAGCAAGCGCTTCAACCTTGATTCGCAAGAGGTATTCGATTCCGTAACACGCAAGGCCGACGAGGCCGAATACAAGCTTAGTGATGCCGTGCGTAAGGTGGGCGAAAAGCTAAAATAATCTAGACAAAACTAACAGCTAGCTGTAGTACGAAGATACCACAGCTAGCTGTTTTATTCGTATTTACTTATTCTCACACATCCTCAAAAAATATTCATGCACCGCCGTGCTTTCCGCTGCGTCCAGCTCAGGGTGAAAGGCCAGCGCCAGCTGCTTACCATATTGAGCAGC
>CAMFET010000068.1 GCA_945949475.1 uncultured Phascolarctobacterium sp. | reverse complement strand
GACGTGTGCACGGTGCATTTCTTACCGGCAAGACTTGGAATATTCCTGAAAATGCGGAAAAACCGGAGCGTTCCAATAAGAAGAAGGAACAGCCTGTTACATTGCTGGATATTCTGCAGGAGCAGAAAGCAAGCAAATATTCCGGTGGCATTTACCATAAGACACAGATTGATTTAACATACAATTCCAATCACATCGAAGGCAGCCGTCTGACCCACGATCAGACAAGATATATTTTTGAAACCAACACCATTGGTGTAGAAAATGAAGTGCTGAACGTGGATGATGTGATTGAAACAGTAAATCATTTCCGTTGCATTGATATGATTATTGATAATGCAAAGGCAGCGCTGACAGAGAAGTTAATCAAAGAACTGCATCTGATTTTGAAGAACGGAACCAGTGATTCCAGGAAAGATTGGTTTGTTGTTGGTGACTACAAGAAATTGCCGAATGAAGTCGGTGGTATGGACACTGCCCTTCCGGAAGAAGTTGCCGATAAAATGAAAGCTCTGCTGACAGAGTACAATGCCAAGGAAGAAAAGACATTTGAAGATATTCTGGACTTCCATGTGAAGTTTGAACGTATCCATCCGTTCCAGGACGGCAATGGACGTGTAGGCAGACTGATTATGTTTAAGGAGTGTCTGAAATATAATATCGTTCCATTTATCATCGAAGATAGCCTGAAACTGTATTATTATCGTGGCTTAAAAGAATGGAACAACGAAAAAGGATTCCTGACCGATACCTGTCTGACAGCACAGGATAAATATAAAGCGTATCTGGATTATTTCAGGATTGTTTATTAAAGAACTGTTTCCAAAATGGGAAATGTATAATGAGAAAAAGAGCGAAAAGCTAAGGTGAAGGAGAAAATCGATGAGTGTTGACTATTATCAGCGCATTGTAAATGGTTTAGATAAAGAAATTGCAGATTTAGAAAAGAAACAGGCCTCTGCAGATAAAAAAGCGGCTGATGAAAAGAAGAAGGCAGCGAGCGTTACTATTAGTAAAAATGCTTCTGCATCAACGATAAAAAGCAAAATGAATCAGATTGCTCGCTATAATGATGCGAGTAATAAAGCTACCAGTGAGAGTGCAGATTTAGCAAAGAAAATTGCAGATATTGGTAATTAGCAAAAATCCCCAATCCTGCAAGTGCAGGGTTGGGGATTTTCTTGCATCTTTATAGGGAATGGTGCTATAATTAAAGTGGAACAAAATATGATTTGCTTAACAAAATATTGTTGGATTGCCAAATTGACTTGTGGTTATTGACCGCTGAATTGTGTATGTTGCTTCTGTGATTAAAGCTCGGGAGGGACTAGGTATGCAAGTTGGAAAAGCTCATTCTTATGGTTGGCACTTTTTGTTTGGATGTTTGGTTGTCACGATATTGAGTCTGTTCTGCTGTTCGATAGGCATGGCTCAGGCACAAGGTCATGATGCAACTTTTGACTCGCAAAGAATGCTCACTTCTAACGATTTGCGATGGCTGCACAACCATGGCAAAATCCGCATGGCCTATATCAGCAACTTGCTGGGAAATTGCGCCCGCGATCCGGCCACAGGTGAGCTTGTGGGCTCACTGGCGACCTATGTGGAGCGGGCTAAGACCTGCTTTGGCAATGAACAGTTAGAGTTTGCGCCTTATGCCTATCCCACCATCGAGGCTGAGCTGGCTGCTTTGCAGCGTGGTGAGGTGGACTGCATTTTTCCCTTATACGCCGATGCCAAGCAGGCAGAGCAAATGGGCTTTTTAGTAACCCAAAGCCTGTTCAATTGTGATGTTATCGCTTTGTCCAAGGATAAGGACTTTGACGAAAAAAGTGCCCATACAGTTGCTTTGGCCGGAGCAAAGATTAATAAACGCATCTATTTGGAGAAGCATTATCCTCATTGGCAAATCAAGCAATATAAGTCTGACAGAGCATGTGTGGATGCGGTCAAACGTGGTGATGTGGATTGCGCAATTTTTAACAGCTACGGCATTGCCCATATTATCCCTGCCTCAGAGCTGAGCGGCCTGCACAGCAAAGCTTTGGCTGGCTCTATGGATCTTGCCTTAGCGGTGCGTAGTGATAACGCAAGGCTGCACAGTATTTTAGACCGTTCGGTTACTTTGGTGTCGCGTGAGGCGTTAAACGCTTCTATGAAGAGCTTTGCTAAGCCAGAAAGTCTAACTCAGAACACAGCTGCCAAAACACAAGGAGTTTTGTGGCAAAACAAGGTCTTTTTAGCCATGAGCATTATTACTGTTTTGGCTGTATGCGTGATCTTGGTAGTGGTGCTGTTTTCCATGCGCAATAGGAGGACAGAAAATAGGCTCCGCCAAGCAGAAAAGCAGGTGGAGGAACTTACAAGAAAGCTGCAGGAGCAGCAAAAACTTAAGGACTAACCTTGTATATAAAGAACAATGCCTCAAGGACTGCAGAAAATCCTTTATGTAGTTATTGGGGTATTTTCTTATTTGAAAGAGTTTATTATTAAGTAAACTTGTGGTATAATATATCATGTAAGTGCTATTGCCTTTCGCAATAGAAGATATCTTCTGAGATAGAAGGTGTATTCATGACCAAAAAATCTTTTACTAAATGCATGTTGTGGACAGTTTTAGTGCTGTTTGTCAGCTTTATTTTGACACATCAGGTGGCCAACTATTTTATTGAGCTCCGCATTGCCAAGGAAAAGCAATTAGTTCAGCACACTGCCCAAACCACTGCCTTGCATTTTGAATCAAAAATAGAAAAATATCTAAGCGCGGCGGCCTTTTTAAAGAATTACCTGCTGTTAAATGGTGAAGAGGCCACGACCGCGGCCTTTCCGCAGCTTGCTGCCGCCATTATGGACAAAAATGATGTTATTCAATGCCTTGAACTGGCTAAGGATGGAACTATTGACAGGGTATATCCCTTGCAGGGTAATGAGCACGTGGTGGGATTGAATTTGCTGACTGCGGAAAAAAGACGCTTTGAGGCAAGCCTTGCCCGCTCAACCGGCAAATATACTATTGCGGGCCCCTTTCCCTTGGTACAGGGTGGTGTGGGCGCGCTGCTTTTTGACCCAATTTTTAAATACAACAGTAAGGGAGAATATGGATTTTGGGGCTTTGCTGTGGTCGTAATTGACTGGAAGGCTTTCGTTAAAGAGGTTAACCTGCAGCTATTAGAAAAAAGTGGTTATCACTATAGTATTTGGCATCGTGACCCCTATTCCGGAGCGAAGGCAAGCATTGCTAAGTCGGACCATCTTGTTTCAGCGGATGCGATTCAGGTGAGTTGCCCCATGCCCAATGATTTTTGGTATGTGGATATTGAAGTGGATGGTGGCTGGATTTCTCCTCTTACCCAAGATGCCTATTGGGCGCTGGCTATGCTTATCAGCTTGCTCCTAACCATTGGCTATTGGCAATTTGCTACTGGTAGAATTAAGGAACAGGAGCACAAGCAGCAGCTAGAGGCGGCTTTGGCTAAGGCCAATGTGGCTAATGAGGCCAAAACAAGGTTTTTGTTTAGCATGAGCCATGATATCCGTACACCGATGAATGCTATTTTAGGCTTCACCGATATTGCTAAGGGTAGCAAGAGTCTTGAGCAGATTCAGGACTGCCTGCATAAAATTGGCTTGGCGGGCGATTTGTTGTTGAAGTTGATCAATGAGATTTTGAATATTTCGCGTATTGAAAGCGGCACTTTGCGTCCTCTGCTGGAAAAGGTGGATTTACAACAGTTTGCTCGTGATCTGGAAATGCTTTTTAAGCAGTCTATGGAGAACAAGCAGTTGGACTTTAGGGTTCTTTGCACTGTAAAAAATCGTCTGGTGGAGGCCGATAGCCAACACATGCAGACTATTTGTGTAAATTTGATTGCCAATGCACAAAAATTTACTCCCGCCGGTGGCAAGGTGGCAATGTGTATTGAGCAGCTGGAAACACAGGCGGAGCAAGCGGTGTATCGCATTCAGGTGAGTGATACGGGTATTGGCATGAGCGAAGAGTTCCAAAAGGTGCAGTACCAGCTGTTTGAAAGGGAACGCACCACCACTGTAACCCACACTGAGGGAACGGGCTTGGGCTTAGCCATAGTGAAGCGCTTGGTGGATATGCTGGAGGGACGTATTGAATGCGAAAGCCAGGTGGGCAAGGGCACGACTTATTCTTTGTACTTTACTCTGAAGCTTTTGCCTGACGTAGCTGTTAACGACAATCCTGCGGATAAGCAGCTAGCTGAGCAGGCTTTGGCGGGTAAAGAGGTGCTCCTGGTTGAGGACAACGAGCTGAACATGGAAATTGCCCAGATTGTGCTTGCTAAGGCAGGAATAGTGGTGGATACTGCGGAAAATGGTAAGGAGGCCGTGGCCAAGGCTAGCGCGAAACGCTATGATGTGATTCTGATGGACATTCAGATGCCCGTGATGAATGGTTACGAGGCTACTAGAGCTATTAGGCAACTTGAGAACAAGGAGCTGGCTCAGGTGCCCATTATCGCCATGACGGCCAATGCTTTCCAAGAGGACAAGGAAAAGGCTTTGAACGAAGGTATGGACGGACATGTGGCGAAGCCGTTGAATGTGAAAGTGGTTATGCAGGCCATGCAGGAGGCTTTGCTGAATAAGGGACAAAAATAGGTTTTTTATTTTTTCATTTCAATGTTATAATCTGAAATGCAATGAGCTGTTTTAGCAACGTAAGTCTGGTTGCTAGAGCGGCTCATTTTATTCTTTAGGAAACGGAGTGCGGATGCATATGCCCAAAAATTTGAAACAAGAGCTGCTTTTTACATGCTTAATGATTTCTAAAAGCTTTGCTATTTACATGCAGCAGCCCTGGGCTGTGGCTAGGCTCAGCTGAGAAGTTTTAGCCAGTATTACCTGCAAAACGTCTGACAAGAGTAAGGTGTTTCAGATTTTTAGCATAAAAAAAGCCATGACCAGAACAGCCATGGCTTTTACTTTATTTTACTAGAGCACGCATTTCTTCAGCAGTTAAGGTGAAGTATTCCTTTACGGTGTACAGCTCCCGTCGGCCGCGACAGTCGGCAAACAGAGCCACATCCACATCGGGGATATTGCCCAAGGCTTCCGCAAGAGTTTTGCCATGCTTCGCATAGGCCTCAAAGCGCAACACCAGCTTTTTACCAGTACCAGCAGGAACTAGCAAGGCTTCAAAATAATCATCGTCGCGGAGTACACCCTCTAAATTTACCTTGCCACGTAGTAATACATCATCATATTGCTCCTGAGGCAGGTAAATACGCATGTAAGCATCAAGAATTGTGCCCTCCTGCTTACCAATATTGTCAAATGGTACTTCCAGTTGGAAATCCAATCTATCACCTTGCTCACTGACCTTTACTGCTTCCGTGCGTTTTTTAGTCAGCAAGCGCATTTCGGCATCGCCCTGCATAGCGATATACAAAGCGACCACAGCGCAGCCCAAAAGCACCAGGGCCACAAGAATCCCAATAATAGTTATTAACATTTTCCTTCCTCCTTAGGCCTGATGATAATTCTTGATAATGCAAATAGGTGTCTTTTCACTTCCGTTGCCAAAGGGATTATCGATGAGGATTTCGGCTACCTTATCCGCATCCACGCCCTTG
>CAMFET010000067.1 GCA_945949475.1 uncultured Phascolarctobacterium sp. | reverse complement strand
TGGATGCTTTGGGCGTAGAAAACTACGATGAGCATACCGACCACGAATCCGTAGATTTAAATACTGCTGTACCCCGCACTGCAGCCTTCGCTCTGACCTTGGCAGAGCTGGCTGAGGTATTCTAAAATAGCAAGCACCGCAAGCTTTTAACATATGCTTGCGGTGTTTTTCTGCTATTGACTCGCTTTTAAGGATAATTTTGCATGACTCTTCACCACTCTTATGATATAATATAATGGTTAAATTCCACAATAAGTATGAGGTGTAAGTAAATGGCGAAAAAAGGTAATAAATATAAGGGCTATGAGCCCGGTGAAGTGTACGACCCTACTGGCATTAGTAAATATCTAGGACTGGGACGGCCCATCGATTTCGGAGAAAAGGTGAATAAGGTGGCCATGCTGACCACAATCTTTATCTGTGTTGCAGTTACACTGTGGAAAACATCATCCGGCATGGATTCTGGTGAGGCTGTGATGTTCTCCATGACCAGTGGACTAGGCTTTTTACTGAGCTATATTATTGCCTTAGAGCTTGATCCTGACCGTCAGCTGGGTGGCCTTATTGGCGGTGCTTTGACTGTTCTTGGTTATTATTTCTTTGGCGCTGGCAATATTACGGTGATGCTGTGGCTGCTCTTTATCCTGCGCATGCTCAACCGTAGCTCCGGTGACCGCCATCGCATTGGTGATAATGTAATTATTATTGCTTCCGCAGTGTGGTTAGGTAAGGAAGGCTTTTGGGTTTATCCTTTGCTGACCGGCGCTGCCTATATTTTAGAAAGCCAAATCAAGGGCGGCTATTTCCGCAGCTTATATCTGGCTGGTATTTCCTTGGCTGGTTTGATTATTGCTGAATTCAGCAAGGAGTCCGTTGTCTTGACCATGGATATGATTGTGCTCAACTGCTTTGCCATCATCCTCTTTTTGCCGGAAATTCGCATTGCGGAATATACCCAGGCTAAGGGCGATAAGAATGGTAAGCGCCTAATCCCCAAGCGTTTGCAGGCTACTATGGGCTTTTTCTGCATGCTGCTGGTTGCTGCCATTTTCTTACACGGCAACGAAGCTGGCAAGCAGCTGCTGCCTGGTACGATGGCTGCTATAGGCTGTGGACTGTATCTGCTGGTGGCTTTGATGCGGCATCAGGTTGTTTTTAAAAAGTACTAATAAGCATATTATAAATCTAGCTGGAGGCTAACATCATGAGTGAAAACAGAAAAATTAAATTTACCACTAATAAGGGTACCTTTGTAGCCGAAATGTTTGAGGACAAGGCACCTTTGACTACCAAAAACTTTATCGATTTAACGGAAAAGGGCTTTTACAATGGCACTATTTTTCATCGCGTTATCGAGGACTTTATGATTCAGGGCGGTGACCCCACCGGCACAGGTATGGGTGGCCCTGGCTACAAGATTAAGGATGAATTTGGTCCTGGCCTGAAGCATGATGACGAGGGTATTCTCTCCATGGCAAATGCAGGCCCCAACACCGGCGGCAGCCAATTCTTTATTACCCTAGCTCCTACTCCTTGGCTGAATGGGCATCATGCTATTTTTGGTAAAATTGTAGAGGGTATGGAGGTAGTACGACTAATCGGTGTAGTTCCGACCGATTTCCGCGATCGTCCTCGTGAAGCTGTGATCATGGAAAAGGTTGAGGTTGTAAAATAATGCCTGCCTTTGTATATATGCTGCGCTGCAAGGATGACAGCTTATATACCGGTTGGACCAATGATTTGCAGCATCGTTTAGCTATGCACGCTGCTGGTAAGGGAGCAAAGTATACTCGCGGTCGTGGGCCTCTAACACTGGTATACAGCGAAGAGCTGGAGGATAAGGAAGCGGCTATGAAGCGCGAATATGCCATCAAAAACCTTTCGCGGGCAGAAAAGCTGGCTTTGTGTAGCAATTGGAAGCCAGATAAAAAATCTTGTTATTAAAATTCAGATAGTTATTTGCTTTTCCTGAAGTTTTGGTCTATAATGTAAACTATAAGCTAAACACAAGAGGGAGTATAAGGGGCGCTGCATGCTTTACCGTGGTGTTTCTTATTGGTGTGATGGCTTAGAGAGTACAGGTGGCGTGAGCTACAAAAATTAGGGAGGACTAACATGACTGGTAAAGTAAAATGGTTTAACGCAGAAAAGGGCTACGGCTTCATTCAAAGAGAGGGTGCGAAGGATTTATTCGTACACTTCTCTTCTATTCAAGCTGAAGGCTTCAAAACCCTGGAGGAAGGCTGGGACGTTGAGTTTGACGTTATTACCGGCGAACGTGGCGAACAGGCTGCTAACGTTAGACACATTTAATAAGCAAGGCATCATCGCAAGCGGTGGTGCCTTTTTTATTGGCTGGAGCTTTGCAAAATTGTGCATAAGTACGTATAATATAAGTAGAGAGGTTCGCTTTATGAAGGAGGTTACTATGCGCAAATTATTCAGCTTGCTGCTGTCCTTGCTGTGTGCCCTGGGGTTAGCTTGGCAGTGTGCGGCAGCGTCACGGCAGCCTGTAAGCCAGGCTTATATCGATAAATATTTTACTTCGGTGGCGGCTGCGTCCTGCTTGGGAGTGTATTTGCCGGAGAATTCGACAGAGTTTAATTATCTTCGCTCCTATGGCTGGCGGATTATGCCTCAGCAGCTGCGTAGTGGTAGGGTGGAGACTAATTTTGTCATTGCTCACAACTATTTTCCCGAGCTAAAGCAGAGAATATTTTTGGTAACCTTTAGGGGAACAGCTAGTAAGAAGGATTGGTCGATTAACCTAAGGACTAATCGTGTTAATTATGGCGGCAACACCTTAGCCGAGATGCAAGCCTTGGCCAAGGAGCCCCTGCGGAAGGGCGAGCCGGCCGTGCACAGTGGCTTTAATACCTATGTGGACACGGTGCTTAAAAGCTCTGTTTTGGATGATAAGGGACGCCTACGGGGAGTTTTTAAGGCTGTGGCAGAGCGCTCCGATGCCGTGATGGTGTTGAGCGGGCATAGCTTGGGCGGCGCAGCAGCAACATTGCTCGGTCAACGCTTGTTAGATTTGGGCATGCCGCCGGAAAGATTATGCGTTGTTAGCTTTGGTGCGCCTGCCATTGGCAACGAGGCTTTTGCCACGACCTATGGTGGACGGATGCGTTTGTTGCGCATTACGAATACGGCGGACCCTGTTCCAGGCAGCCTGCAAACCTTTTTTGGTGGTTACAAGCAATTTGGCCAGCATATCAAATATAGCCTGTCCCCTAAGCTGAATAGTGTGCAGCATGATATGGCTATGTATTTTGATTATAGTGTCAGCGATTTTTATCAGGAATATGATCGCCAGGTGGAGCTAGGCAGAATTATTCCTGCGCCCGATAGCAAGCTTACCATGGGCAAGCCCGTGGTTGCTTTGTGGATTCACGAATCGGCTAATTTAAATAAGGTAGCGACGATTATGGATTTAAAGCGTTTTGTCACGGATGAATATAAGCGTATGCTACCCTCCTATGTTGTGATGAATAAATCGCTGGCTAAGGATGCTTATACTCATGAAAATATTGTGGATAAAAGTCGCTATTCTGGGGCGGATTACATTTTAGTATGTGGTATTGATGGTTATCGCCAGCCGGAGGCCGATGGTTGGTATTTAACGCTGGACCAAGTGCTGTTTGATGAGCAGGGACGTATGCTGACGATGAGCAGCTTGGGCCGCAAGGTGCTGCCAGCGGTGGGTAATATTCAGGCTGTGGGCGAAAGCTTGATGGCTGCCCGCAAGGAGCTCAATGCCCAGCTGCCCTTTGTGCTGGAGCAGTTTGAGCCTAAGCTGGTGCAGTAGTGAGGAGAGAAAAGATGGATTTGGATGCTTTAGCTAAGGAATTAGATGCTTGTCAGGCCTGCGCCTTGCGGCAGGACGCTATCGGGCCTGTGGGTTGGTTTGGCAATCCTGCCAGTCCTATCGTATTTGTGGGCGAGGGACCCGGCGGTGTGGAGGATGATTATGGCTGTCCGCTAATTGGACCTTCGGGTCAGCTTTTGGACAAGGCGCTGTGGGCAGCCAAGATGACGCGGGATAGAGTTTTAACTACTAATGTGATTAAGTGCAGGCCTAAAAATAATCGCACACCGGATATCGCTGAGGCCGCCTTTTGCGCTAAGCGTTGGCTAGCACGGGAGCTAGAAATCATCCAGCCCAAGGTTATCGTGGCCTTGGGTGGTGTAGCGATGCACTATTTGGGCAATCCCGATATGCGTATTACTAGGGATAGGGGGCAGTGGTTTCGTACGGAGCAGGGCTTTGACTGCATTGCAACCTATCATCCGGCCTATCTTTTGCGTTTGACAGGGCACGCGTTGGTAACAGCCAAGTGGGATGTGTTCCACGACTTGGAGGCAGCTAGGGAGCGGGCGGCTCTCCTAGCGCCGGGCTATGAATTTATGTCGGCCGAAAAGGTGGACTTGTTCAAGCTATTTAAGAAAAGAGTACACGATTATTTATAACGGTCTGCTAGGCCAACTGTTTTGTTCATAATGTACCAAATATATACTCAATGTTTTAAGCGATGGCTGTGAGCTGTCGCTTTTTCTTTTGCTTGCATGAGCTCAGCCAAAGATTTTTACTCAAAGATTTTACTTAGATTTAAACTGCTCTTGCTTAGGATTTAACAATGCTTTGGTAAGATAAGGGTACTGAAGCAAGTGTTAGTGTTCAGTTAAAAGAAGGAGTGAATGAAATGAAATTGAAAAGCATTTTGGCTGCAGCCATGGTTTCCCTGTTAGCTGTGGGTGCTATTGCTGGTTGTGGCGGCGACAAAAAGAAAGCTGCAGATAGTGGAAAAAAAGTACAAATTGAGTATTGGCATGTGGCTGCCGAAAGCTTCGGTGGCGCTACTGTAAAAGAATTGGTAGCAGACTTTAACAAAAAACATCCTAATATCGAAGTAACTGCTAAATATAATCCTGATATGTACAAGGGCTTGACCCAAAACCTGCAGGCTGCTATTGCTTCTGGCAAGAACCCTGATGTAGTACAAATGGGCTATTCTTTCCTGAATTATGCAGCAGAAAACCTGCAATATACTGACTTAAACAAAGCCTTTAAAGAGGCAGGCGACGAAAACTTTATGAAGGATAATTTCCTGCCCAACGTTTTGAACCTGGCTCAAACCGAGGATGGCAAGCAAATTGGCCTGCCCTACTCTGTAAGTGTGCCGGTGCTGTACTATAACCCGGAAATCTTTGCTAAAGCAGGCTTGGATGCTAATAACCCGCCTAAAACCTGGAATGAGGTTAGCAAGGCTGCTAAACAAATTAAAGATAAAACCGGTAACATGGGCTTCTTTATGCAAGAATATGCCGATAACTGGGCTCAACAAGGCTTGATTGAATCCAACGGTGGCCAAATGCTGAAGAAGGTTAATGGCAAGGTACAAGCTGGCTTTGACACCCCGGAGGCTGCACAAGCTTACCAGCTGCTGGCTGATATGGTTAAAAATGGCAGCGGCCTGCATGCTACCAACGAAGAAGGCTTCCAAGCTTATTTGAGTGGTAAGCTGGGCATGGTTTGCACCACCATCGGCAAACGTGCTAACTTCGAAAAGAGCGCTAAATTCCCTGTAAAAGCAGCTCCCTTCCCGGCTTTTGAAGGCAAAAAGGTACAAATTC
>CAMFET010000066.1 GCA_945949475.1 uncultured Phascolarctobacterium sp. | reverse complement strand
CCAGCACTTGGCAGTCCTGCCCCCGCAGTCCTGCTAAGCAGCCTTCAAAGAAGGCAATCAAGCCCTGTCCGCCAGCGTCAACAACGCCTGCTGCCTTTAAGGCAGGCAGCTTTTCGGGAGTAAGGGCCAGCTCCTCCTTACCGGAGTGAATCGCTGCTAAAAGCACATCCTCAAGGCTCACATTTTGGCTGCGCACTGCCTGATAAGCACCCTTAGCCATGCCGCGAGCCACCGTCAAAATCGTGCCCTCTACCGGCTTAGCCACACTTCTATAGGCATATAATATACCAAACTGAAAGGCCTTGCCGATTTCTGTATTATTCAAGGTTTTTTTGCCGGCTACACCCTTGCCAATGCCGCGCAGCAATTGAGATAGGATAACGCCGGAATTACCACGCGCGCCCATAATCGCACTGCGCGCAGCAGCAGCACCAATCTCACCAGCCTCGGCTTGGTCGCTCATGGCGCTAAGCTCACGGGCTACGGAAGCCATGGTATACATCATATTTGTGCCGGTATCACCGTCAGGAACCGGAAAAACATTTAGCTCGTTAATAGCTTCGTAATTCTTTTCAAAGCTATGATAAGCTCCCAGCAGCATGTCCTTGACCTGCTTACCGGTAATCTCCTTCATTAACTCCATCTACTCCCACACCTTTCCTTTAGGCCTTGCGGCGCACAAATACGCCAATTGCACCGGGCCCAAGATGAGCTGCCAAAACGGTACCAATGCTTGTTACCATCACCGGCACATTCGGATAACGCTCCTGCATTTCCTTAGCCAATGCCTGTGCCTCATCCTCCACCACAGCATGGGCTACAAATATTGCTTCGATGGGGTCATGGCTGCAAGCCAGCTCCACCATGCGTTTTAAAATCTTTTTGCGAGTACGCGCCTTATCCCCAATAAGCAGCTTGCCTTCCCTATCAAGATGCACAATGGGACGAATACCTAAAATATTGCCCACCAAAGCGCCCACGGCGCCGATACGACCACCCTTTTGCAAATAATCGAGGGTCTTCACGGTGAAATACGTTTCCGTTCTGAGGGCACAGTCTCTAGCGAAGGCCTCAAGCTCGTCCATATCCTCCACGCCCTCGTCAGCCTTGCGCAAAACCTCCATCGCCATACCGCTCAGGGGGCAGGCCGCGGTCAAGCCATCTACAACGCGAATATCCGCGCCCTTGATTTCCTTCATCACCTGTTTGGCAACCATGCAGCAGGTTTGGTAGGTACCACTGAGCACACTATCCACGGCAATATAAATAATCTTTTTGCCCTCCTCAGCTATCTTAGCAAAAAAATCATGAATATAGCCCACAGGTGGCTGGGAAGTGCCGGGCAGCTGGCCAGTTTTTTCGACCATGGCAAACATCTCTTCCAGAGAACGGTCGCCATCCCACCATTCTTCATTACCATGGCGCGCAATCAAACGCAATACATGACAACGAGGATCATCCTTCAACGGGGTTTCATTGGATACAGCAATGGTATCCACTACAACATGTATTTTATCCTGCATATAGGGCCTCCTGTAGGGTAAATTTCTATAAAAATCTTCTTTTATCCGCACTTATTCCATGTTAACTTATATTGTACCATAATTTTACAATTTTTACCACAATATCTGTGTCAACATAGTTATCTTTTGCTAATTAAATGGTGAAATCCTAAAATGGCAAAAAAAAAAGCCCTTACGAAGAAGGGCCAAATGAGGGGCTGTTTTGATGATACTAGTATACCATTATTGTATACAAAATGCAAGAGTTTTTCTGTAATTTATCTAACAATTTTTTATTTTTTTTAGGAGCTGCTGCACAGTAGATGATGCCTTATCCACTCTATCACAAGACGCCTTAGAAGGTATTAGATACAAGCAACGGCGACGACGGCGTATGGATTAATACTCCTAGGAGCCGTTGCGCAGTAGATGATGCCTTATAAGGCGTCTTGCAAGCTATTTATAGTCAGCACCCAGCATGATCACGCCATCACAATCTGCCGCGCCATCGCGACTAATGCGCAGCTTGTGGGCAAAGGGTACCTGGGATAAGCGTCCTACCACGGATCCATTATTAGTGGTGGAGATAACCGTGGTTTGGGCTACCAGCTCGCCACTACCGCCATTGATAACCGTAAAGCCAGCCGCCTTAAGCTTGGCAATGGCGCTCGCTCCGGCCGATTTGCTGCCACTGCAGTTTACAACGCGCACCACTGTGCCTCCGCTTGCCGCTGCAGCTTTAGTAGGCTTCTTAACGCCATCTACGCTACTAGATTTTGCTCCGTCCTTAGCGCCAGCTTTGGTAGCGTCCTTGCCAGCAGCCTTTTTCTTTTCTGCCAGCTCTTTTTCTTCTTTTACGGCCTCCTTATTTTCACCGCTGTCATCACCCTGCTTAGCCTTAGCCACAGCTGCTGTATATTCCTTTTCCATCAGCTCTGCTGCAGATTTGTAGGTAGCAGTCATGGTTGCGCCCTGCATCTTCACCATTTGCTCGCGCAAATCGGTAATATCGGGCAGCCAATAGCTAATCCCATCAATATATTCCGGTGTACCGGGCACAGTAGCCATAGCCAGTCCCTTGCTCTTGACCATGGCATGCAGCGCTCTGCCCAAATCAACCATATCAGCCAAGGGCAGGTCGGTCTTAACCATATTGGTCAGCTGCTTAGCAAGGCCCGGTATATGCAGCAGCATATTAGCCGAGGTTATGCGGTCGTAAACCGCCATAATAAAATGCTGTTGGCGGCGGATGCGGCCTATATCGCCCTCTTCATCACGATAACGCACATATTGAATAGCGGTTTTGCCATCCATATGCTGCATACCCTTTTTCAAATCAATTTTAAAGCCGTCCCAAGCATCGTAATAATACATATTTTTTTCGACATTAATATCTACGCCACCGATGGCATCGACCAGGCCCACAAAGCCCTTAAAATCCACCATCACGTAATTATTAATCTTGATGCCCAAAAGCTCCTCCGTGGTCTTTTGGGTGAGCTCGCGACCGCCATAGGCATAGGCATGGTTAATCTTGTCCCAGCCATAGCCCTTGATGCGCACGCGTGTATCACGTGGCACTGAAAGCAGCGAGGCAGCCTTATTTTTGGTATCGAACATGACTACAAAAAGGGTGTCACTGCGTCCCACATCATGCTCCTCGGCCCGTTCGTCCACACCGAGGACGATGATATTCTTTTTTAGGCTTAACCTTTCGCTAGGAGATAGGTTATCCATACCCTTTTCGGGATTAAAATAGCTAAACAGCAAATAGGCAAAGGCACAAATTGCTGCCACTATACCCAAAACCTTAACCTGAAAGATACTTTTCATACTGCCATCCTCTCATTTACATTAAAAATTAACATCATAGTAACAGGACTAATCCTTGCCCTGCACAAAAAACTGCTCTAGCTCGGCCCTGCTGCGGTACAAAAAGGCATGCAGCATGCGAGCTGTGAGTCCCCAAATTACAAATTTACCATATTCATAAAAGTACACATAATATTGCTTATGCTTGCGCCAACCGCGCATCCGGTTAGGCACCAAATCAAAGGGGAAATCCTCGCCGGGATGGTCGGCCAGCTCCATGGAGCAGCGCCGCGGCTCCATCGCCAGCAGCTCCTTGAGCGGTACTGTAAAAACACATTCTACCTCGCTAGGGCTATAGGAAATTTTGCTGATATCCTTAATCATGCCCACAAAGGGATGAATAATGGGCCCCATATGGGTAACTAGGGAATCCAGCTCGCCGCAGATAGTAATGTCCTCGGGCGTAAGCCCCAATTCCTCACAGGTTTCGCGCACTGCCGTCACAGCAAAATTGTGCGCATCACTGCATTCTACCTTGCCCCCGGGAAAGCAAATCTCCCCTGGCTGACGCCGCAGACTGTGCGCCCGTTCTTCAAAAAGCACGGCAATGCCCTTCTCGGTTTGCACAAGGGGCAGCAGCACCGCCGCTTCCCACAGTCGATCCAGCTTATCAATGCCGGGAGGACGCCGGTGTAGGCGCTCATATAAAATTGCTTGTAGCTTTTCCATCTTGTCCATATTAGCATCCTATTATAGCACTTATAACGTCTAAATTCTAGTAAAAAAATAATAACATTAGCTCATTAATAACCCTTTATTATCTTCTACAATGCAAAAGCCCTCTCCTGCTAAGCCACAAAAATTTTTCAAAATATGCTTGGGCTTATAATAGAGAAAAATAGCAAGCATCGACGAGTATTAGCGAGCAAAGGAAAAGCGCCGCCCACGCAAAGCAGGCGACGCCAAGGGAAAGGACGATATTAGTAGAGAGGCTCTTCAATGTTAGCGCGTTCGCTCTTGTCAATCAAAGCAGCAACAGTTGCGTCACCGGTGATGTTAACAGCAGTACGCGGCATATCCAGGATACGGTCGATACCAGCGATCAAAGCAGAGCCTTCCAGAGGCAGACCCAGAGTGGTCAGAATCATGGTCAGCATGATGAAGCCAGCGCCGGGAACGCCTGCAGTACCAATAGAAGCCAGAGTACCGGTCAGGATGATAGTCAGATATTGAGCACCAGTCAATTCGATGCCGTACAATTGAGCGATGAACAGTGCGCAAACGCCTTGATAAGCAGCGGTGCCGTCCATGTTAATGGTTGCGCCCAAGGGCAGTACGAAGGAGGAAACCTCTTTGGAAACGCCCATCTTTTGCGCGCAGCTCATGGTCAGGGGCAGGGTGCCACCGGAGGAGCAGGAGCTGAATGCCATCAGGAATGCCGGGGAAATGCCTTTGAAGAATTGGAAAACATTAGTGCCGGCAACAAATTTCAGCAGAGCGCCATATACGACAACTGCATGTACCAAGCAAGCCAGGTATACAGCCAAAACAACCTTCAGCAAAGGCAGCAGAACTGCAGGGCCGTTAGCGGCAACAACCGGAGTAATCAAGCCAAATACGCCGATAGGAGCAACTGCCATGATGTAGCCTACCATTTTGTAGGAAACCTCAGCCAGACCATTGATGGTGTGCTTCAGGTAGTCAGCCTTTTCGCCAACAGCGGTGATGCCAACGCCGGTGAACAGAGCGAAAACGATGATTTGCAGCATGTTAGCCTTAACCATTGCGCCCAGCGGGTTGGTCGGGAAAATGTCGATGATAACCTTCATCAGAGGAGGAGCAGTCTTAGCAGCTACCTTTACAGATTCAGCAGGCATAGCCAAGCCAGCGCCGGGTTGGAAAGCAGTGCCGAAGCCCAAGCCGATAACGATAGCAAAAGCAGTGGTCAGCATGTACCAAGCGATGGTCTTGATACCGATGCGGCCAACCTTTTTGATATCACCCAGGCTGCACACGCCAATTACCAGGCTGGAGAATACCAAGGGAACGATGACCATTTTGATCATGTTCATAAAAATGGTGCCCAAGGGACCGATCCAGGTTTTGGCAAAGCCAGCGCCTTCAGCACCAAGCTCTAAGCCGGCAATAATACCGAGAGCTAAACCGATAAGAATTTTGGTAGATAAGTTCACGATAAATAACCCCCTAAACAAATTATAATGCGATTATTATCATTATAGCAGAGGTTTTGCAAAAAATCTCATTGTATACAGTATTATTCGTATGTATACAATATATTTCAATATACAAGCCAGCTGTTAACAGCATAAAGCAAAATGTTTGTTGGGTTTGTACACAAAAGAAAAATAT
>CAMFET010000065.1 GCA_945949475.1 uncultured Phascolarctobacterium sp. | reverse complement strand
AGGGCAGCACGGCCACGGTATAGGGCAGGGTGCACTCGGTGAGCTGCATATCGGTTTTCGTAAAATGCGTCTCGCCCGTATCTGCTACGCCCTTATCCAGCGCATCAATGGAGCTAATCTCCTCCTGCGCAGCAAAAGCAGTAAGGGAGCAACATAGCAATAAAGCCATTATTATAAAAGTCAGTAGTCTCTTCATATTTGAACTCCTTATCTAAATATTAAACACTATAAGAAGACAAGCGAGAAGGGGGCAGATACGCGAAATGGCGACGACGGCGTATTAATAATACTCCTAGGAGCCATGACAAAATAGATGCCCCCTTATCGCTTGTCTTGAATCATACTCAAAAACTCTGCCTCGTCTATAACTGTAACTCCCAGCTGCTGCGCCTTCTCTAACTTACTGCCAGCCTCTGCACCCGCAATCACATAATCCGTCTTCTTGCTCACGCTGCCGCTCACCTTCGCTCCCACATCCTGAGCCATGGTCTTAGCCTCGGCACGGCCAAGCGTGGGCAAGGTGCCGGTGAATACCAGCGTTTTGCCAAAGAATGGATTATCCTCCTTGCTGGCCGGCGCAGTAAAGGTTAAGTTCAGGCCAGCCGCCTTCAGTCGCTCCACTAAATCCTGATTAGCGGGCACGCTGAGCCAGGTTACTACGCTTTCAGCGATTTTCTCGCCCATATCCTTAAATTTATCTTCTGTTTTCTTGTCCTTAGCCTGCTTTTTATAGTCGGCAATACGGGCCAGCTCCAGCATGCCGGTGCTCAAAAGCTCGTCCATACTGCCATATATACTGGCCAGCGTGCGCGCCACCTTAGCGCCCACATGACGAATACCAAGAGCAAAGAGCAGCTTATCCAGCTCGTTTGCCTTGCTCGCTTCAATAGCCGCTAAAAGCTTATCCGCCGATTTGTCGCCCATGCGCTCCAGCTTCACCAGCTGCTCCTTGGTCAAGCTATACAAATCGGCTGCGTCCCGCACCAGTCCCGCGTCCAACAATTGGTTGATTACTGAAGGCCCACAGCCCTCGATATTCATCGCATCACGGCTCACAAAATGAATGAGGCCCTCGCGTCCCAAGGCAGGGCAGTGGGGATTAGTGCAGCGAATAGCCGCCTCCGCCCCCTGACGCTCCACGCTCCAGCCGCATTCGGGGCACACAGTGGGAATCTCCACCGGCTTTTCTGCACCAGTGCGCTTATCGCTCACCACGCGCAGCACCTCGGGAATAATCTCACCGGCCTTATTGATAATAACACGATCGCCAATGCGAATATCCTTAGCCTTAATAAAATCCTCGTTATGCAGCGTAGCACGGCTAATTACGCTGCCGCTGAGCCGCACCGGCGTCAGCATAGCCGTGGGCGTTAGTACGCCTGTGCGGCCTACGCGCCAATCAATATCCTCTAAAGTAGTTTCTGCCTGCTCCGGCGGATATTTAAAGGCAATGGCCCAGCGAGGGTCCTTACCCGTGGCACCCAAGGCTTCCTGCTGCTCTACCGCGTTAACCTTAATGACAGCACCATCGGTATCGTAAGCCAAGGTAGTACGCTTTTTGTCAAAAGAGGCGATGAACTCGATGGCCTCGTCAATGCTGGGCACCACTTTATAATCCTCGCTCACCTTAAAGCCATACTCTGCCAGCTTGGCCAAGTTTTCGCTGTGACGCGGCTGCGCCCCCTCGCCCACAATATAATAGGCAAAAAAGCTCAGGCTGCGGCTTGCTGTCACCTGCGGGTCCAGCTGTCGCAAGCTACCTGCCGCCGCATTACGCGGATTAGCGAACTCGCTCTCCCCGCGCTCCGCGCGCTGCTCGTTTAGCTGCATAAACGCGTGTCTAGGCATATAAACCTCACCGCGCACATCCAAAAGCTCCGGCAGAGCCTCGCCCTCCTTCGCTTTGAGCACCAGCGGAATAGTGCGAATCGTGCGTACGTTGGCAGTAACATTTTCGCCCACTACGCCGTCACCACGCGTGGCAGCCCGCACTAAGCGACCGTTTTCATAAATCAAGCTGCAGGCCAAGCCGTCAATTTTGGGCTCCATCACATACTCCACCCTGCTGCCAGCAGGCAAGCCGCCTTTAACACGCTCGTCAAAGGCACGCAGCTCCGCCTCGCTAAAGGCATTGGACAGGCTCAGCATGGGCTCCAAATGACGCACCTCGGCGAACTGTGTAGCCGCCCTACCGCCAACTCGTTGAGTGGGCGAATCCTCCGGCACATCCTCAGGATACGTGGCCTCAATTTCCCGCAGGCGTACCATCATGCGGTCATATTCGCTGTCGGTGATTTCGGGTGCATCCAGCACATAATATAAATATTCATGGTGACGAAGCTCTTGGCGCAGCGCACTGGCCTCCGCCAACAGCTGCTCTTTTTCGTCAGCAAATAAATCTAATTCATTCATAGTAAAAACTTCCTCCCTGCCTCCCCTTCGAGGGGAGGTGCCGAGCTTGCGAGGCGGAGAGGTGTCCACATCTACCTAACGCTTACACCTTCTGCAGCACCGCATACTTCGTCAGCAGGCTGCGGATACCGCCCCCATTAAAGGCAACCTTAACCTCTTGGCCATCCTCCGTATCCTTTACCGCCACAATGGTGCCCAAGCCCCACTTCTTGTGGTTAACCTTATCGCCCGCCTTAAAGCTAGCGCTCGCGCTCGCTTCCTTCGGCACAAAGCTGCTCTTATTTTGCAAAAACCAATTGGTAGCGCGTGGACGGGACTCCTGCTCTCTAGGCACATCCCGCAGTACCACCCTTTGCTGAATAGGTCGGCGATATTCGTGAATCAGGTTGCGCGGCACCTCCTGCAAAAAGCGGGAAGGCGGATAGCTTAGGGTGTGGCCATAAATCATGCGCATTTTGGCATTACTTAAATACAAGTGCTTTTCGGCTCTAGTAATGCCCACATAGCAAATGCGGCGCTCCTCCTCGATTTCTTCCTCATCCAAAAGCGTGCGCGCATGGGGGAAGATACCCTCCTCCATGCCCACTAAGAAAACAGTGGGGAATTCCAAGCCCTTAGCGCTATGCAACGTCATCAACGTCACTGCATCCTCGCCCAGCTCCGCATCATCAATATCCGAAACCAGTGCCACTTCACCGAGGAAGTTTTCTAGACTCGCCTCGTCGCCATTACGAGCAGCTTTTTCGGCAAAATCCTCGGCCACGCTCAAGAGCTCCTGCAGGTTCTCTAAACGGCTTTGATCCTGAGCAGTGCGCCCCAGCTCCAGCTCTTCTTGGTAGCCTGTGCGCTGCATCACATCAATAATTAACTGCTTAACGCTCTTTTCCTCGGCCTCGCCCATGAATTCAAAGAGCAAGCCCGCTAATTCGTCCAGCTTAGCCACAAAGCGACTAGAAAGGCCCGGCACCTCGCCAGCATTGGAAATCACGTCAAATAAGCTTTGGTTGGTCTCATTGGCATAGCCCTGCAAGCGTGCCAAGGTCGCATCGCCAATACCACGTCGGGGCACGTTAATAATGCGCTCCAAGCTCAGGCCATCGTGAGGATTATATATCAAACGCAAATAAGCGATAATATCCTTGATTTCCTTGCGCTCATAGAATTTGGTGCCACCCACCATGGTATAGGCAATACCACTCTTAATGAGCATTTCTTCAAAAACACGGGACTGGGTATTGGTGCGATAAAGCACAGCCATGTCCCCCAGCTTCGCCCCTTCCTTGAGCTGCAGCTCCTGCATGCGCTCGATAACGAAGCGAGCCTCATCCCTTTCGTCAACCGCCTGATAATAGGTTATCTCCGTGCCCATGCCATTATTGGTCCACAGATTTTTCGGCTTGCGGCCCGTATTATTTTCAATTACCGCATTAGCGGCATCCAAAATCACCTGTGTGCTGCGGTAGTTTTGCTCCAGCTTCACCAGCTTGGCTTCGGGATAATCCTTTTCAAAGTCCAAAATATTGCGGATATCCGCGCCACGCCAGCCGTAAATGCTTTGGTCCGCATCGCCCACCACGCACAAATTATGATGCTTGCCGGCTAGCAGCTTAGTCAAAAGATATTGCACATGGTTGGTATCCTGATACTCATCCACCATGATGTAGTCAAATTTATCCTGATATTTCTCCCTTGCTTCGGGAATCTCCTGCAAAAGGCGCAATGTCAAGAGCAATAAATCATCAAAATCTACTGCGTTATTAGCCCGCAGCTTGCCCTCGTAAGCCTCGTAAATCTGCGCCACCTTTTCCTCGTAAAAATCCCCCGCTTGCGCAGCGAATTCCTTTACGCCCAGCAGCTCGTTTTTGGCGTTGCTAATGCGGCCAATAATACCTGCGGGCTGGAAGCGCTTCTCATCCAAATTCATTTCCTTGAGAATTTGCTTAATCAAATTTTTCGTATCGGTAGTATCATAAATAGCAAAATTATTGCTATATTGACCTAGTTTATCGATATCCCTGCGTAACACTCTGGCACAAAAGGCATGAAAGGTAAACAGCCACACATCCTTAGCTGCAGGACCGGCCATTTTATCCACACGCTCCCGCATTTCTGCTGCCGCCTTATTGGTAAAGGTGATGGCCAAAATGCGGTACGGACGCACGCCCTGCTGCAGCAAATGCGCTACGCGGCAGGTCAGCACCTTGGTCTTGCCGCTGCCCGCACCTGCCAAAATCAGCATGGGGCCGTTTATAGTGCGCACAGCCTCTGCCTGCTCCTTATTCAAGCCTTGCAATGTATCTATCATGTTCAAGAAAACCTCCGTCTATTCTTTCGCCACCTTGAGCCACTTGGGCCAAGGCAGCAGTACTCTCTATCATAAAAACAGTATAGCAATTTATTATACCACAAAAGCCCCCATTTGCGCGATTGAAGAAATCAACACTCCGCCGAACAATTTCTTAGAACAAACTCTCTAAATCTCGGCAAGCTAAATGCCAAGTGTCCATATTCAGGAGTCCTCACCACTCCCTTTTTTAATAATCTTTTTCTATAGACATTAAAGATATTGGAGTCCAAATTAGCTGCTTCTCTAATAGACGCGACCTTTGTGGAAGAACTTTTAGCCATGGCTGCCAAGATTACCTTGTCCATAGAAGATAGCTCGCTCCAGATTTTCTCGTAGACATATTCTTCAAGGCAGCTATCGAATTCGAAAAGAACCTTTTCATACGAAGTCTTATTCTTAAAGCATAAATAGCCTAAAACCTGATAGGCAAAGGGATATCCTTCCGTGAGCTTGGCCATTGCCAAGGCCTGCTCATCTTTTAAGGCGAAAATTTCCTTATATTTTTGCATAATTAAGGGAATGCTTAAGGGCTTAAGCTCAATCTTAGGAGCTCTGTATAGAAAGGTCAGGCTCTTTTCATTTTGCAAATCATAGATATTTTCATAAAGACCGGTCATGAGTAAAAACACATTGTAGTTCTTGCGAATAAAAATCTGAAATTGGCTTACAAACTCTTTGATGTTTTGATTAGTTGTTACCTCATCTATAGTAACCAATATTCTTTTGTTTTCCTTAGTAATTTTCTCAAGAATAGCATTCAAAAGCACGGTAATATCCTTGATTTCTTGCTCGCCACTAATGCCTACACCAAAGCCAAAAGCAGAAATATTGATTTGTGCATTTTTTAGATAAGCAAAAATATCCTTGTTAGTGCTTAACTCCGCTGCCAAAGCATTTAGCAAATCTCTTTCAGGATTCAAATCAACTACAAGCCAATTTTCATCCTGTCTAAGCTCATTAGCAAT
>CAMFET010000064.1 GCA_945949475.1 uncultured Phascolarctobacterium sp. | reverse complement strand
TGCGCAGGGTCTTTTTCAGCATAGCTTTATTAACAGTTTGGATATGTTTTCTCATTTGTATTACCTCCAAGAGTAAATATTATTACTCCTATATTTTACCCTGTTTTGCTACCTTTTGCAAGCGCTTTTTATTGAATACAATTGCTATCATTACGCTTACTTATGCAAAGGAAAGAGTAATTATTTACCGGTGCGACCACGTTTGGTAAAGGGAATACCCTTTGCGCACAACGGGCAGGAATCAGGTTGGAAGGTTTCTACATTGAGGTGCAGCAAAGCTTCGGTGCGCACGCCAAAATCAACCTTGCCACCGCTGCGGTCTACCAACAGGCCTACGCCTACCAGCTCGCCGCCGCATTCCTTAACAACCTCCATAACCTCTTTAACACTGCCACCAGTGGTAACAATGTCTTCTACTACCAGCACGCGAGTGCCAGCAGGGATTTGGAAGCCACGACGCAGAGTCATTTTGCCGTTTTCACGCTCGGTGAAAATAGCACGGGTTCCCAGAGCCTTGCCCACTTCGTGAGCCAGCAGGATGCCACCGGTCATGGGGCCAACTACCAATTCAACATTGTCGTTTTCATAACGACGAGCGATTTCTTGGCACAGGCGCTCGGTGTATTTAGGATGTTGCAGAACGTTGAATTTTTCTACATACATGGGGCTATGCAGGCCGCTGGTCAGCAGGAAGTGGCCGTGGAGCACAGCTTCGGTTTCTTCTAACATTTTCAAGACATCTTTTTCTTCGAGTACGGTCATGTCTATATCTCCTTTTCTATTTAGCTTACTACAAAGCCGGTGAGAAAGTACCAGAGACGAGGAAGGGCGACGACGGCGTACTAGAGGTACGTCTAGGAGCCCTAACAAAGTATATGGTGCTTTATCGACGGCTTTTATCCTTGAATCTCTTCTACAATTGCCAATGCCGCAGCTTGTCTATCTTCAGCCTTAGTAATAGGTCTACCCACTACGATATGGCTGGAGCCATTTTTGAAAGCACCGGCCGGGGTAGCTACGCGACTTTGGTCGTCCAAGGATGCACCTGCCGGACGCACACCGGGGGTAACGATTAAAAAGTCTTCGCCACAAGCTTCACGGATGCCAGCTGCCTCACGCGGAGATGCTACCACGCCATCCATGCCAGCCTCCTTAGCCAGCTTAGCCAAAGCAATAACCTGCTCAGCAATGGTGTTCTTGTAATTTAAATCGGCAAATTGCTCGTCATCCATGCTGGTGAGAATGGTTACAGCAATCAGCTTAGGAGCCGGACGACCTGCCTTAGCAGCAGCCTCGTGCACTGCCTTTACAGCCTCAGCCATCATCTTTTTACCGCCGACAGCATGCACGTTCATCATATCCGCACCCAAATCACTGAGCACAGTCAAAGCATGAGCTACAGTGTTAGGTATGTCCTGCAGCTTCAAATCTAGGAATACATGCTTGCCTTGAGCTTTTAAGAAGGTGATAATTTCGCTGCCCACTGCGTAGTACAGCTCCATGCCCACCTTGTAGTAGCTAACAGCCTCACCCAACTCCAGCACGCAAGCCTTCGCCTGCTCCAATGTGGGAAAGTCCAGCGCTACGATTAGTCTATCATCATATTTCATATTGATAACCTCATAATATTGCCGCATATTAACTATGCTACACGTCAATAATGCATTCACGGAGTGAATAGCGCTTTTAGCAAGCGAGGGCATAGAAGCATAGAAATGAGGGTACGTAACAAAAGCTTATCTCTGCCAAATTGTACCGAAATTTCGTGATGCTTCTGCCCGAAGCGAGCGTTAAGAAAGCGGTCTGAACGAAGTGATGCATTATTGCAAGCATTGTAATGGTATTTAATACACAAGCGCATAATTGCTCATGCCATTATTTATCTAAATAACGGCATGGATGCCTTGCCTTCCGGCAAAGCCAAGCCCACAATGTCGGTAATATTCTGAACCTTGTGCCTATCCAAATATGCCAACATACCATGAGCAATGGTTTCTGCAATGTCCGGATGCACAAAATTGGCCGTGCCCACTGCCACTGCACTAGCGCCAGCCAGCATAAACTCGATGGCATCCTCAGCGCACATGATGCCGCCCATGCCAATAATGGGCACCTTCACAGCCTGTGCCACCTGATAAACAAGGCGCACAGCCACGGGGCGCACGGCAGGGCCACTTAAGCCACCGGTGATATTGCCAAGAACAGGACGTTGGCGCTCAATATCAATTTTAGTGCCAAGTAAGGTATTAATCATGGATATGGCGTCCGTACCAGCCTCCTCCACGGCCTTAGCCATGGAAACGATGTCAGTAACATTGGGCGAAAGCTTGGTAATGACCATCTTCTCAGAGTTGGCCTTTACCTGTGCCACAACCTCGGCTGCCGCATCAGGACAGGTACCGAAGACGATGCCGCCCTCCTTAACATTGGGACAGGAAATATTGATTTCTACAGCGTCCACACCGTCCACATTAAGCTTTTTCGCAACCTCGCCATATTCCTCAGGAGAATGGCCATATATATTAACGATTACAGGAACATCGTATTTACGCAGCTCAGGAAGAGTATGCTCTAGGAAATAATCGCTGCCGGGATTTTCCAAGCCAATGCAGTTCAGCATGCCGGAGGGAGTTTCCACCGCACGCTGACCCTTGTTGCCAGCAGAGGGCAACAAGGAGGTGCCCTTTACACAGACAGCGCCAACCTTTTCTAAATCCAGAAAATCGGTGAACTCTAGGCCAAAGCCAAAGGTGCCGCTACCAGTAGTAACGGGGGTTGCCATTTTCAGGCCGGCAATATCCACTGCCAAACGACCTTCATACAATGACTTTACCATTCGCCCACCTCCTCAGCCCAAAATACCGGGCCATCCTTGCAAACCTTCAGACGCTTGCCAATGCCCTCGCAGGCACAGGAAAGACAGGCGCCTAAGCCACAAGCCATATATTTTTCCAAAGAAACCTGGCATTTTACACCAGCTTCAAGACAAGCATTGGCCACAGCGCGCATCATGGGCACGGGACCGCATACATACACGCAATCGTAGCCGCCCTCAGCTAAAAGCTGGGGCAACAGTGCCATAACAGTGCCCTTGGTGCCAGCACTGCCATCATCGGTAGTCAAGAACATTTCCGGACACAGCTCCTCGTACAGCTTCGTCCAGAAAAGCTCGTCTGCAGTGCGGCCACCCATCAGGATATCAGCCTTGCCCTCGCCAAAGCCCTCTGCCAAAAACAGCAGCGGAGCCAGGCCCAAGCCACCACCTACCAACAGGGGTTTACCTGCACTCATGTCAAAGCCATGACCCAAGGGACCAACGATGCTGAGCACATCACCTGCACACACATCGGCCAGGATATGGGTACCTTCACCGATAATGCGATAGATCATGGTAAAGGTGCCCTGCTCCTTATTCACTCCGGCTACGCCGAAGGGACGGCGCAGCAGCGGAGCAGTATTCTTACACACCTGCACGTTTACAAACTGTCCGGGAACAGCCTGATTAGCGATCTCCGGTGCGTACACATCAATTAATTTTGTAGAGCTATTCAAAAGGCGTTGGCCAACTACCTTGGCCTCAGCAATAGTTTTAGGCATATGCAGCCCTCCCAGTTAATTTTGTAAAGCTTACTGGTAAATCAGCTTAGTCCTCCCAGCTCAGGCTGAGGTCCTGCAGTGCTACTACGCTAACAATACGACGACGGCGCATTGCGCTCATTACACGTTGTAGCTCGCGAGCAGTATCCATGCTGGTTAAGCAGGGAATAGCGTGCTCAACAGTGGAGCGGCGAATCTTAAAGCCATCACGCTCGGCATCGCGACCATGGTTAGTGGTATTGATAACCATGCTGATGCGACCTGCTTTAATATCGTCCAGAATATTAGGATGACCTTCGCTAACCTTGGTTGCAACGTTAACGTTAACGCCATGCTCCTTCAGATATTTGGCCGTACCGCCGGTTGCAGATACGATGTAGCCTAAATCCTCAAAGCCCTTGGCGATTTCCACAGCCTCAGGCTTATCCATATCAGCCACAGTGATCAGGATGGAGCCTTCGTGAGGCACATTGATACCGGAAGCCAGGCAGGCCTTGTACAAGGCGCGGCTGAATTGGTAGTCGCAGGCCATAACCTCGCCAGTGGACTTCATCTCGGGGCCCAAGGTGATATCAACATTGGACATCTTATTGAAGGAGAAAACAGGAGCCTTTACAGCATAATAGTCCGGGAAGAGACGCAGGCCAGGACGGAAGCCCTGCTCGCGAATGCTGATACCCATAGCGCATTTGGTTGCCACATCCACCATGGAAATGCTGGTAACCTTGCTCAGGAAGGGTACAGTTCTGGAGGAACGAGGGTTAACCTCGATTACATAAACATGGTCATCACGGACAATGTATTGAATGTTGATCATGCCTTTTACTTCCAGACCCAGCGCCATTTTATTGGTATAGTTTATAATGGTCTTGATCACGGACTCGCTTAAGGAACGCGGCGGATATACAGCGATGGAGTCGCCGGAGTGTACGCCTGCACGCTCAACGTGTTCCATAATGCCGGGGATCAGCACTTCCTTGCCGTCGCAGATAGCGTCAACCTCCACCTCGGTGCCCTGCAGATAGTGGTCAACCAAAACAGGATGCTCTGCAGAAGCCTTTACAGCGTAGGTCATGTAGTTGCGCAGCTCATCATCGTTATACACGATTTCCATAGCACGGCCGCCCAGCACGTAGGAAGGACGAACCATGGTGGGATAGCCAACATCATGAGCAGCGTTCAGTGCGCCCTCCGTGTCGAATACAGTGTGTCCTTTCGGACGAGGAATGTTGCAATCAGTTAGGAGCTGCTCGAAACGCTCGCGGTCTTCGGCGCGGTCAATGCTATCCACGGAAGAGCCCAGCACCTTCACGCCAGCGCGGGACAGCGGACCTGCCAGGTTAATAGCGGTTTGGCCACCAAATTGCACGATAATGCCCTCGGGTTGCTCTTTATCGATAATATTCAGCACATCTTCCACAGTCAAGGGCTCAAAGTACAGCTTGTCAGCAATATCGAAGTCAGTGGATACGGTTTCGGGGTTGTTGTTGATGATGATGGTTTCATAGCCCATCTCTTTGAGCGCCCATACGCAGTGTACGGAGCAGTAGTCAAACTCTACGCCCTGACCGATACGGATAGGACCGGAGCCCAGTACAACAACCTTCTTTTTGTCGCTAACCTGAACCTCGTCCTCAGTTTCGTAGCAGGAATAGTAGTACGGAGTAGCAGCCTCAAACTCGGCAGCACATGTATCTACCATCTTGTAGGTGGGGATGATGCCGTTAGCCTTACGCATATCGCGAATTTCAAACTCAGTCTTGCCTACGCGAGCAGCAATGGTCTTGTCGGCAAAGCCCATCTTCTTAGCCTTGCGCAACAGGCTGGGAGTGAGCTCATGGGTTTCCAGAGCGCGCTCCATTTTGATGATGTTTTGAATCTTGGACAGGAACCATCTATCAATCTTAGTGATGGCGTTGATTTCGTCAATGGTTACGCCACGGCGCATAGCTTCAGCGATTACAAAGCAACGCTCATCATCAATATTCTTGATTTTAGCGCGAATTTCTTCATCACTTAAAGCCTTCAGCTCGGGCATTTCCAAGTGGGTCAGGCCAATTTCCAAGCAGCGCACTGCCTTCAGCATGGAAGCCTCCATAGTACGCTCAATAGCCATAACCTCACCGGTAGCCTTCATTTGGGTACCCAAGGTGCGGTCGGCGGTAACAAATTTATCGAA
>CAMFET010000063.1 GCA_945949475.1 uncultured Phascolarctobacterium sp. | reverse complement strand
GCGTTGCCGAAAGAAGAAAAAGCATTGATAGCGCTAGCTCTAGTGAGCTGAGTGCAGAGTAAACAATTATAGAATTGAATTATAAAGTCCGATATGACCTTTACTGAAAAGGAAGTATCGGACTTTTTCATTTTATCCATGCAATGCATGCAACTATTGATTCATTTAATGCATGCAACTGCATAGCCATCTAAAATAGCCTGCCGTATACAAGAAGTAAATTTAACATAACATATATTATCGGACGTAAAGTGTGTTGTATTTTTCTTCTTAAAATTGTATGCTTTATCGCACTTCTGTTTGACGAAATTAGTTTTATCTGTTATAATATAGTTAAGTTAATTCTAAACATTTGATTGGAGGTCTTGACATGGGTAGAAGAAAAGCTCTCCCCCCTGATTTTGATGGCAACTACACAGAAGATATGCTTTCTGAGCGTCAACGTCACATTTTAAAATTTGTTCGTGATTTCATTAACCGCAAAGGTTATCCGCCTGCAGTTCGTGAAATTGGCGCTGCCGTAGGCTTGTCCTCCAGTGCTAGTGTTCATAATCATTTAAAGAAGCTGCAGGAGTATGGCTTTATTCAACGTGATGCTGCTAAGCCCCGTGCTTTGGAGCTCATGAGTGAAAGCGATGCTTGGAGAAATAAACTCCTTGTTCCAGTTCCGTTGGTTGGCAAGGTTACTGCTGGTGTTCCTATTCTTGCTGTAGAAAATATTGAAGAAACCTATCCTATTCCTCATGATTTGATTGGCTGCGATGATGACGTATTCATGCTTTCCGTATGTGGCGATAGCATGATTAACGCTGGTATTCTTGACCATGACTACATTATCGCTCGCAAGCAAAACTTCGCTAATAATGGCGATATCGTTGTAGCTTTAATTGATGGCGAGGAAACCACCGTTAAGCGTTACTTCCGTGAACTGCGCAGTGTTCGCTTGCAGCCTGAAAACGATAAATATCAACCCATCGTAGGCTCTGATAATATTCAGGTTCTGGGTAAGGTTATTTCTGTTTTCCGTATGTTGTAATCATGAATCTTACGTCTAAATGGTTGTATTTTACTGCCAATATGACGTCACAACAACATTAAATTACCTTTAAGCAGCTCTTTTTAGAGCTGCTTTCTTGCTATCTTGAGTAAAATCAGTTACAATATAGAGGTAAGCTTTGACATAAATTTTCAGATTTCTTTTCATTTAGCTTTTCATGCTTCAATATGCATTTTCTATTGCAAAGGAGATTTTTTATATGCTTCACCCTTCTACCGATGTTATCGCCAATGCCTATAGCTTTTATATTGCTGAGCAAAGCAATACTAATTTAACAAAGCTTTTACGCGCCGTTAGTAATCTACTACGCGAAGGCGCAGACGTGCAAATTCCTGTTTCGCTTGCTGCTCAGGCTCAAGGTCAGCTTGCACTTGTTACTCACACTACAAGCGAAGGCCAAGTTTATGTAGCTGCCTTTTCTAGCGAGCAAGCCTTTGATGCGAAGCAAAGTGAAGAATATACTCTTATTGCACGTCCTTTAGTTAACTATTTTGAAGCAGTTCTGCAAATGGAGGGTATTACAGGCATCGTTTTTAACCCTACCTCCCCTGCTCCCTTTACGATACAAAAAAAGATGCTCAAGGAGCTTTTACAGCAGCTTGCTGAGCACCCGCAAAAGAATGGTATTAATGTTGTGCGCGGTGATATCACCACCTTTGACTGTGATGCCATTGTTAACGCTGCTAATAGCACTCTTTTAGGTGGTGGCGGTGTGGATGGCGCTATTCATTTTGCTGCAGGACCTGAGCTTTTAGAGGAATGCAAAACTCTTGGTGGCTGCGCTACCGGCGAAGCTAAAATTACATATGCCTATAAATTGCCTGCATCTTATGTAATTCATACTGTGGGCCCAATTTATGATGGCAAGATTAGCCAGCGTGTTGACTTAGCCAATTGCTATCAAAATAGCTTAGAGCTTGCCAAAAAGTATCATCTTCACAGCATAGCCTTCTCCGCTATTTCTACCGGCGTTTATGGCTATCCTTTAGATGAGGCTGCACGTATCGCCCTCTTAACCTGCACTCAATGGCTCAATGCTAATCCTGAATACGGCATGGAAATCACCCTTGTTTGCTTTAACAATGCCGTACTTAAATCTTACGAAGAGATTATCGAAGCTGCTAAGCGTGGCGAGCTCGAGGAATAAGAGCAAATAAAAGAACCGATGTTACTACTCAACACAAGTAATAACATCGGTTTCTTTTCGTTTACGGCTAAATATTTAGTGCTTTAGCAAATTAGCTAAACTTTTTAATGAAGCTTAAGCATTAATGATGCTGGTAAACTTCTCCTTATTAGCTTCGATAGGCTGCTTGCCTCCCACTACGCAAATCAAGCCATCACTAAGCATATCCTCTACAACCTGGCCCAGCGCCTGCAAATCAGCGTTAGTAACGTTCAATACTTCATTACGAATGCGTTGGCGCGTAGCGTCCGGCAGCTCCTTCAGATATTGAATCGCAGCCTGATCCATACGCATAGTGTTCGTCAAAGGCGTATCCATACCGCTGATGGTGCCAATTACATATTTATCGAGCTCACGAGCAGGGAATTCCACACTCTTGAGCCAAGCTGGCAGCTCTTCGTAGGCTTCAAGTGACTTAGCAAGCTGTGGGTCACGATAAGATGCAAACACGCCCAGACCATTAAGCTCAAAGCGTGCTGTAGCGCCGTAGGCGCCTCCCTGAATGCGAATCTTCGTCCACAGGTATTCGTACCTTAGAATGGTCTCTAAAACCTTCATAGCGCCTTTATATGCGTGTCCATGCTTGGCGAAATTGCCACCTGCTGCCACGTACTGTACCTTGCCAGCCGTAGTAATACCCTCGTTATGACCTGGTGCAGGCAACTCACACGGCATAGCTGCAATAGGTGCGGTCGGCAGCTTGGCAGCAAAGTCTAAGCATACTTGGCGCACCTGCTCCCTATCCTCCCCATCGCAGGAATAAAACAGCGTATACTTGCTTTGTTGGAAGAAAAGAGCTAAAAGCTTTTCTAGCTCGGCCAAGACCTTCGGTCCTTCCGTAGCAAAATTATCGTATAGCTTCTTTAGGAATTGGTAATAGCTAAATTGGTCCTGCTCATTGGCTCTCGCACCAGCACCACAGTAAGCATAGAGGCGGGAAATAGCGATATTTTGACCACGATTAAAGAATTCGTCATCCCAATCGGTCTTCACCTCACTGAGCAGCTCTTGGAAGCGCTTGACATCGGTGAATAAGCTTTCTAGGCCAATCGCTTCCAGCAAATCAAACACATGCGGCAAATTCTCTAGCAGCGCCTTAGCCTTCACCACAAAGTACAAACGATAATCATCGGCATCCTCCGCTGCGGAAATAGCGCGCACATCGAAGGTAACACCACCGGTGTACATAATGCCATAGGTGGACAGATCCTCGTAGGTATAGCGCTTGCTGTTAAACTTACCCAGCACGTCCGTCAATAGATAGCATAGCGGCATTTGCTCGGGAGTAACGCTGCTAATATCAAAATACCAATTAGTATAGGCGATTTTATTTGTTTCAGCCGGAACATAAACTAAACGCTGCTCCGCACTCCCCTCCTCCAGCTTAGCTATTTGCTCTACCTCTTGGCGGATATCACTGCGCTTTAAAATGGGAATGGAGGCTCTAGCCTCTTCACTATCGGGCTCGGCCTGCAAGCGATGCAGCTCAGCGCATTCAAAGGCATATTGCTCCAGCTCTTCCTTGCTCATAGCAGCCTTAATTTGTGCCATCTTGGCAGCAGCCTTAGCTTGGTCCACTTCCTCCTTGCCAGGCTGCGGCAGCAAGGTCACAATAACCTTATGCGTATTATCCAAAAGATAATTTTCAATTAAGCTTTCATAGAAATTGCTTTTGAGACCCTTGCGCATAGTTTTTAAAGCTTCTTCATAGCGCAGTCCTTCAATCGGATTACCGCCATACAGCCAATTATCCAGCACACCCAAGCCATAAATTAAGCCCTTGGGATAAGGACCAAAATCAGCCTCACGCAGCTTAAATTCGGTGGCGTTTAAGGAAGCCTCTAAAAGCTGCTTATCCAAGCCCTTAATCGTCAAATCCTGCAGTGTTTTGTAGATAACACTGATGAATCTATCCCTCTCAGCAGGCTCACTGCCTGCGGCACGAATGCTAAAGACGGGCTGCTGCAGGCTCCCCACATAGCTGCCGCTGATATTTTGGCCCACGCCCGACTCCACTAAAGCGCGACGCAGCGGTGAGGACTCGCTTTCCAAAAGCACAGTCTCCAAAAGGCGCAGGCTCATGCTGGTCAAGGTATCGGTGGCCTTGCCGGTAACGATAGAAAGCTCATGATATGTTTTATTCTTGGTATCCTCGTTAGCATCCACAGGATAATATGCTTCAACCTCGGCAGTACGCGGCAAGCTTTCCTGTAAGGGAATTTCGCTGTGTACGAGACCTGTTTTAGCAAAATGAGATAGGTATTCCTCATCCAAATAAGCCAAGGTAGCCTCAATATCCATATCACCATAAAGATAGATGAAGGAATTTTCAGGGCTGTAATAGGTCTTATGGAAGTTCAAAAAGTCCTCTTGTGTAAGCTCCGGTATAGCATCGGGATAGCCGCCGGATTCAAAGCGATAGCAGGTATCCGGGAAGAGCGCCTTCATGGCCTCGTTCTCTAAAAAGGCATCGGGCGAGGAATATACGCCTTTCATTTCGTTATACACTACACCGTTGTAGCTAAGCTCGTCCTCAGGGCTAGTTAAATTATAATGCCAGCCCTCCTGGCGCAGGGTATATTTGTTTTCGTAAATCAAGGGATAAAAAACTGCATCCAGATACACATCCATCAGGTTGTGAAAATCCTTTTCATTGCGGCTGGCAACAGGATAAACAGTCTTATCCGGATAAGTCATAGCGTTCAAAAAGGTATTCAACGAGCCCTTCACAAGGTCTACAAAGGGCTCCTTTAAATGATACTTGCGCGAGCCACACAGGGAAGAATGCTCGAGAATATGGGCTACACCGGTATCATCTGCAGGCGGAGTGCGAAAAGCAATGGAAAAGACCTTGTTATCATCATCATTTGCTAAATATAAAAGACGAGCACCGCTATGAAGATGCTCCAAAATATAAGCCTTAGAGTGCACTTCCTCTACAAAGCTAGCTTCGAGCACCTTAAAGCCGTGGCAAATTGCATTTATAGTTAAGCTCATAGCAAACAGTAACCTCCTACGGAAAAACATTATTGAAATTATTATAGCATAAAATGCATGCTCCCGTCTAAAAAAGTGTGTGAAACCTGCTAACAGCACCAGTCAAACTGCTTTTTTAGCACAAAATTTAGCAAATACTTGCATAATAACGGGCTTTTGTTATAATATTAGTAGTGATTAATTGGAGGGATAATGATGGAAGAAGCACGCTTTACTCTGCGTATTCACCCCATTTTGATGAACAAAATGAAGCATATTGCCAAAAGCAATGGCCGCAGTGTAAATAAAGAAATCGAGCAAATTTTAAAATGGGTTATAGATGATTATGAGCGCAAATGCGGCCGCATCGCACTTGATGATGACGAAATGCCCAAGAGTAAGACCGAAATCAAGCCTGCGCCTGATAATCCCATGGATATGCTCTTTAAAATTGAAAAGTAAGAAATAGAAAAGGACTATCACCGAAGTGATAGTCCTTTTAGTTTGCAATTTATTATTTGCGGATACCCAGCTTAGCAATGATTGCACGATAGCGTTCAATATCCT
>CAMFET010000062.1 GCA_945949475.1 uncultured Phascolarctobacterium sp. | reverse complement strand
TATCTTCCCTTGGCATCCTCATAAGGAGCATAAGCTGCTCACCAACCGCACGCCCTCTACGCCAGAGCTGGATGTGGGCGTGGAATTTGCCAAAATGCTGCTGGAGCTGGTGCCTAATATGCAAATTGTCGCCATCGGCCAAAAGGCAGCCGATACGTTGAGCAGATATGGTATTGCGTGCAAGGCAGTACGGCATCCCTCCATGGGTGGCGCGGAAACCTTTAGAGCGCAGGTGGCGGAGCTATTTAAAAAGCAGGATAAATGATCAAAGAGCTCAGTGTGAGCTGAATGAGTAGTTAAGGCTTGCTCAGCGTGAGTTAGAATGAGTGCTGCAAAAACTAGGAGGTGTAGCTCATGGATGTGGCAAAAGAAAACAATGCACAAAGCCAAGCTACAGCTGTAGCTACAAGCTCGCACTACATCACGCGCGAGCAGGCGCTGAATGTAGCCTTGAATATTGGCAAGGTGCTCTTAAAGAGTGGCGCCGAGACCTCTCGCGTGGAGGATACTATTGCGCGTTTTTGTCGCAGCTTTGGCTATCATGATGTGAATGTTTTTGCTACGCCTACCATGATCATCATCGGCGATGAAACTACTGCGAATGCTTCACTGATGTGCCGCATACGCTACCGCAGCAATAATTTGAGTAATGTGAAGGCTGTGAATGATTTTTCCTATAGCCTTAAACCCGAAAGCTTTGATTATGAAGAGGCGATGGCCTTTTTGCACCATTTGCTACAAAAGCAGCCTCCCTATGGGAAATGGACGGTGTGCTTGGCCTCGGCCATTTGCTCAGCTGCCTTCGCCAGCATGCTGGGTGGTAATAGTCACGACTTTTGTGCCGCGTTTGTCACCGGTGGCCTCGCCATGACCTTGTTGTGCCAATTGACAAGCTACAGCTTGGGGGCCTTTTGGGAAAACACAGTGGCTGGCTGCGCTATTGGTACCTTGGCCATTATATGCTGCGCCATCAGCGTGAAGTGCACCCGCACCAATATCATCGTAGGCTCGCTGATGCCCTTTTTGCCGGGCCTGGCCTTTACCAATGGCCTGCGCGATTATTTGAGTGGCGATTTAATCAGCGGCAATAGCCGCATTGCTGAAGCGTTGCTCTTTGCTGTTTCCATCGCCTTTGGCTTGGCGTTAACACTTTTAGTTTGGTATAGATGGGGCTGGGAATTGTGGCCCATGCCCAGATGATGCATATTTTTTATTTTGAGAAAGAAGGTGGCCGGCATGGTGCTTTTAAATTATCCTGAAGCGTTTATTTTTGCTATGCTCTCCACCATGGCCTTTGGTATCATTTTTCAAGCGCCGCGGCGTTCGCTTCCCCTGTGTGGCGCGGTAGGAGCAGTGGGCTGGCTGGTGTATATATATTTGCGCAACGGTGCCGAGCTGGACTCGTTTTATGCTAATTTAGCAGCAGCTTTAGCTGTAGCCTTACTCAGTGAGCTGGCTGCAAGGGCCGTTAAAGCACCTGTTACAGTTTTCGTCATTCCCGGGATATTTCCCATCGTACCCGGCTTGGCCATGTATAACGGTATGACGAGTATTATCGAAAAGCAGTATGATTTAGGTATATCCCTGCTTTTGCAGGCGGGTATGGATGCCTCGGCGATTGCTTTGGGCATCATGTTCATCGGTAGTTTGTTTAGAGTAATCAAAATCAAACAAGAAAGGAGCCACAAGCATGGATGAAGTACAAAAGCAAAGCAATGAAAAATCCATGACCAGGGAGCAAATTCTTGAGGTGGCTCTAAATATGGGTGAGGCCCTTTTAAAAAGTGGTGCCGAAACCTCGCGTGTCGAAGATACGATTATGCGCTTTTGTCAGACCTGCGGTTATCAGGATATCAATGTTTTTGTTACCCCCACGGTGATTTTGCTAGGCGACAAATCGGCTCCCAATTCTACCATGATGAGTCGCATTCGTAATCGCAGCACCAATTTGACCAATATTAGTGAAATCAACGATTTTTCCTATGCTATAAGCAAGAAGCCCATTGATTACGAAAGCGCTATGAGTAAGCTGCAGCTTTTTTTGCAGCGCCGGCCTCCCTATGGCAAATGGATGCTGTGCTTAGCCTCGGCTATTTGCTCGGCCACCTTTGCCGGGATGCTGGGCGGCAATAGCCACGATTTTGTGGCCGCTTTTTTTACAGGTGGCTTAGCTATGGTGCTTTTAAAGCAGCTAGGCGGCTACCGTCCCAGCGCTTTTTGGGAAAACGCTTTGGCAGGAGCAGCTATTGGCGCGTGCACGATTCTATGCTGCGCTATTAGCATTCAATGCACTAAAACCAATATCATTGTAGGCTCGCTGATGCCGTTTGTGCCGGGCGTGGCCTGCACCAACGGTTTGCGCGATTATATGGCAGGTGATTTAGTAAGTGGCAATAGCCGCATTGCCGAGGCACTGCTTTTTGCTATTTCCATTGCTATTGGCCTAGCCTTTAGCCTGCTGGTTTGGTATCACTGGGGGTGGGATTTATGGGTCGAAAAATAAAGCTTCATAAGTGCCCCGCCTACATGCAAATGGAGGTGCCATGATGCCGATAGATTATTTAAGTGCCTTGGCCTTTTCCTTTTCCACAACGGTTGCCTTTGCCGTGCTGCTGCAGGCACCGCGCAAAACCTTGCCCATTAGCGGCATTATTGGTGCCGTGGGCTGGGTTGTTTTCCTCTATGTGCGCAAGGAAATGGGCGCGAGCAGCTTTTATGCTAATATTTGTGCTACGCTTATTCTGTCGTTACTGAGCGAGTTGGCAGCACGCTTTTTTAAGCAGCCGGCCACAGTGTTTGTTATTCCCGGTATATTTCCCATTGTACCGGGCTTGGGCATGTATAATGGCATGGCGCAGCTCATCGAAAATAATTACGAGCAGGGCATCAATATCCTCTTAACGGCCGGTCTTGATGCGGCGGCCATCGCTTTGGGAATTATGTTTACAGGCAGCTTCTTTCGTGTTTTAAAAATTAGTGCCGAGCGCAAGCGCTTTTTGCAGCTGTTGGGAAAACGCAAGCTGTAATGAGGTCAGTTTGCTTGGCCATATAAAGAGCATATTAAAAGTCAAGGCTTGGCTTTTGACTAATAGAAATGAGGGGAACATGGGTCTTTTAGAATTATTATTACTGGCAGTGAGCCTCGCTATGGATGCCTTTGCCGTGTCCATCTGTGGGAGCATGGTGCTGAGCCCCGAGGATAGAAGGGCGGGGGCTTTACGCTTTGGCATTTGGTTTGGCTTTTTTCAATTTTTAATGCCCGTCATCGGCTATTTTGGAGCGATATCCTTTATCGAGTATATCACGGCCTATGATCATTGGCTGGCCTTCGCCTTATTGGGCTATTTGGGTGTGAATATGATTCGCGAGGCGAAGGAGGCCTGCAGCATTAAGCACAGCTATACCACTAAGGAAATGGCAGTCTTGGCCATTGCTACCAGCATCGATGCGCTGGCAGTGGGCATTAGCTTGGCCTTTTTGAATACTAATATTTGGCTGGCCTCGACCATGATTGGTGTGGTTACCTTCATTATAGCCACCTTCGGTGGCATGGCAGGCTTTCGCTTGGGCTCAGCCGTGGGCAAAAATGCCAATATTATCGGTGGCTTGGTGCTCATTGCCATTGGCATCAAAATCGTACTGGAGCACACCGGTTTTATCTGATATCAGTAATACCAGTGACCGCGTAGCTTGGAGGTCGCTAAGCGCGCCTATAATACATTTAATACATTGGACACTGGCACAGCTATGCATTACTAAAGGAGGAAGAATATGATTACTGTGAATAAAGAGCGGATGTTGGCAGAATTTAAGGAGATTGTAGCTATTCCCTGTCACACACTGCAGGAGCGCCCTGTATTTGACTATTTAAAGGCTAAGCTGGAGGGCATGGGCTTTAGTGTGGCTGAGGATGGCGCTGGCAAGGAATTGGGCGGCAACTGTGGCAATTTGTGGGCGTTTTTGCCGGGGACTAAGGCAGGCGCAACCAGTGTGCTGCTTTCGGCACATATGGATGGCGTGGAGCCCTGCGGTGGCACCACTGTTGTGCAAAAGGACGGCGTGCTCTATAGCGATGGCACCACTATTTTAGGTGGTGACGATAAAAGCGGCGTAGAAGGCATCTTGGAGGGCATTCGCTTGCTCTTGGAAAGCGGCGCTCCTCATGGCGACATCCAAATCCTCTTCACCATTGCGGAGGAGGGCGGTGTCAACGGCTCCCGTTGCATGGATAAGTCCCGCCTGCGCGCTGATGTTGGCTATGCGCTGGACGGCGAGGGTGCTCCCGGCGAAATCGTCGTGGGTGCGCCCGGGCAATATCGCTACACTATTGAGGTGCACGGCAAAAAGGCTCACGGTGGCCTAGAGCCGGAAAAGGGCATTAACGCTGTGATGATTGCTGCCAAGGCCTTAGCCGAGGTGAAGCGTTATGGCCGCATTGACGAGGAAACTACAGCCAATATTGGCATTATCTCCGGCGGTGTGGCTACCAACGTAGTTCCCGATTTGGTTACGATTCAGGGCGACGCTCGTAGCCGCAATAACGAGAAGCTGGCTGCTATTCGCGATGAAATCGTCAACACCATCGTGGAGAGCACCGAAAAGTATGGTGCCAAGGCGGTGGCTAAGGTGGAGCACAAGTACAGCTCCTTCCTAGTGGCCGAGGACAGCAGGGTGGTGGCTTTGGCTAAGCGCTCCTGCGAGATCTGCAGCTTTACTCCCGATGTAACGCTGACTGGCGGTGGCAGTGATGCCAACTTTATCAATGCTGCCGGTGTGCCCTGCGTCATTCTAGGCACGGGCATGGCCAATGTGCACACTGTTGAAGAATACCTGAAGGAAGAGGATTTATACAATTCTGCGCTGATGGTTTACGGTATTTTGGTGGCTGCGGCTGAGTAACAGCTAGTCTATATAAAGAAATACAAGCAAAAGCAATACAAAAAGCCCTAGCTATGCTACAAAAGTAGCACGGCTAGGGTTAATTTTATATGAGCAGTCCTTCCTATAACGAAACGTTAGGAAAAAGAACGTTCGTAATTAATTGAGAGCTATCTTCTGCTAAACACAGGCTGCAGGCGCTGCTCCATCGGCAGCTTGTCACTGGTCACTGCCAGCTGCGCCATCTCATAGAGCGTAGCTTGGGCGCTAACCGGCTCCAGCTTGTTATGCACGCGGCGATAGGTGCCGTTGGATTGCATCATATGTGCGCCCACATTGTCGCGCAGGTACAAGTCCAACAGGCCCTTGATGCGGTGGATATGCTCCTCTGTTTCCACAGGGAAGAAGAGCTCGACGCGGTCGTTCAAATTACGCGGCATCCAGTCAGCGCTGGATAGATAGAGCTGCTCCTCGCCGCCGTTGGCAAACCAAAAGATACGGCTGTGCTCGAGCTGGCGGCCCACAATGCTGCGCACCGTGATATTATCGCTGATGCCTTCAATGCCTGTGCGTAAGCCGCAAATACCACGCACTATCAAATCAATATGCACACCCGCTGCAGATGCTTCATAGAGCTTTTGAATAACAGGATAATCGATGAGCGAGTTCATCTTGGCAATAATATGCCCCTCTTTACCCTTTTTCACCATGTCGATTTCGTTGTTAATCAAAGCATAAATTTTCTCTCTGAGTCCTAACGGAGCCATAACCAGCTTGTTCCACACGGGTGGCTCGCCATAACCGCTCAGCAGATTAAAGAAGGCCGAGGCATCAATGCCAAACTCATCATTAGCGGTCATCAGGCCAAGGTCCGTATACAGCTTAGCGGTGCTGTCGTTGTAGTTGCCGGTGCCCAAATGCACATAACGCTTAATACCAT
>CAMFET010000061.1 GCA_945949475.1 uncultured Phascolarctobacterium sp. | reverse complement strand
GACCAGGCTGTGGTAGATATCATGGAGCGCATGGGCGCAGCCATCAGCCAGACCGAAAACAGTGTGACTGTTAACGGTGGTGCCACCAAGGCTACACTGATTGACGCAGCCAACTGCCCCGATATTATCCCCGTGCTCACAGTTTTGGCAGCTGTTAGCGAGGGCACAACGAAGATTATTAACGCTGGTCGTTTGCGCATCAAGGAATGCGACCGCTTAGCGGCTATGACCAGCGAGCTCAATAAAATGGGCGCTACTATTACGGAAGAGCCCGAGGGCTTAACGATTATCGGCAAGCCCGAAGGGCTCAAGGGTGGCGTACAGGTTGATGCGTGGAACGACCATCGCATCGCTATGAGCCTTGCTATCGCGGCTCAAAAATGCGCTGAGCCCATTATATTAACTGGAGCTGAAAGCGTTGCCAAATCCTATCCTACATTCTGGGAGGATTATAAGAGTGTGGGCGGCCTAGTGGAGGAAGAAGCATGAGTGGTATTTTTGGCTTAAATATTAAAATGTCAATTTATGGTGAGTCCCACGGCAAGGCCATCGGCGTTGTCCTGGACGGACTGCCGCCGGGACTCGCCTTGGACGAAGAGGCTATTTCCCGGGAAATGGCGCGACGCGCTCCCGGCCAAAGCGCGTTGACGACAGCGCGCAAGGAAAAGGACGCCGTGGAAATTCAGAGCGGCTTCTTCAATGGTTACACCACCGGCACACCGCTGTGTGCCCGCATCGCCAACAGCGACCAGCACTCCAAGGACTACAGCATTCTTAAAGACAAAATGCGCCCGGGCCACGGCGACTACGCCGGGTACGTGCGCTATCAAGGCTACAATGATTATCGCGGCGGCGGCCACTTTAGCGCGCGCCTGACGGCGCCGCTCGTGTTCGCCGGTGCTGTGGCCAAGCAAGCGCTGGCTCAATATGGCATCACCGTTGGTGCGCACATCCTGCGCATTCACGATATCACCGAGCCCGGCTTCAACCCCTTGGGCGAAAGTGAAGCTACCTTAAAGGCCATCGATGCCAAGTCCTTCCCCGTTATCAACGATAACATTGGCGAGCAAATGCAAAACTGCATCCTCACCGCCAAGGGCGTTTTGAACAGCGTGGGCGGCGTCATCGAGCTGATGGCTATCAACCTGCCGGCAGGCCTGGGCGCACCCTATTTTGACTCCGTCGAAAGCCGCCTCAGCCAAATTCTTTTTTCCGTGCCCGCAGTAAAGGGCATCGAATTCGGCGAAGGCTTTGGCTTTGCTCAGCTTACCGGTGCAGAAGCCAACGACCAAATGCACTACGAAGAAGGCAAGGTGCGCTGTTACACAAATCATAACGGCGGCATCACCGGCGGCTTAACCAATGGTATGCCCCTAGTGTTCCGCGTGGCTATGAAGCCCACGCCCTCCATCTCAAGGGAGCAAAAAACCGTGAGCCTCGCCGAGCAAAGCGACACTACCTTGACCGTTGTTGGTCGTCATGACCCCTGCATTGTGCAACGCGCTGTGCCCGTAATTGAGGCTGTGACTGCGTGGACGCTGTGGGATTTACTAATCGAAGCGAAGAAATGGGAGAAGTAAGATGCAGGAACTGGATTTAGAATTAATTCGTAAAGAAATAGACAAGGCCGATAGCCAGCTCGCTGAGGTTTTAGAAAAACGCTTGCAGCTGGTAATGCAGGTAGCGGCCTATAAAAAATCCAAGGGCATGCCCGTGAAGGACAAAAACCGCGAGGCTAAGGTTATCGCTAAGGTGGCCAGCCTTTTGGAAAACAAGGATTATTCCATTGCCGTAAAGAATATTATGCGCGGCATTATCGACCAAGCCTGCGTGCTGGAGGAAACTGCACTTGCCGAGCCCTCCGATAGAACCTTTGAGGTAGCATGCTTCGGCCCGGCCGGCTCCTTTACGCATCAGGCACTGGAGGATTTTTTCCGCGGTCGCAAATTTAATCGTCATCATTACAACACCTTCGAAGAGGTTATCACAAGCATTTCCAATGGCGATATGGATTACGCCGTGCTGCCCATCGAAAACAGCTCCACCGGCGGTATTACCGAGGTTTATGACCTGCTGCGCCAATACGATTGCCACATCGTGGGCGAGCAATGTGTAAAAATCGAGCAGAATTTGTTGGGCTGCGAGGGTGCAACCTTGCAGAGCATCAAAACTGTTTATTCCCATCCGCAGGGCTTTAAGCAGAGCAAGGACTTCTTCCGTGACTATCCGCACATGGAGCAAATTCCCTTCTTTAGCACCTCTAAGAGTGCGGAAGAGGTTGCCGAAAAGCAGGATATCACCTTGGGTGCTGTAGCAGGCAAGGCAGCGGCTGATTTGTACAACTTAAAGATCATTGCTCCTGCTATCAATAGCAACAATAACAACTACACTCGTTTCATTATCATCGCTAAGCGTCCGGAAATTATTCCTAATGCTAATAAAATCACCTTAATTGTAGCTGTAAAGCACGAAACTGGCTCCCTTTATAAAATGCTGGCTAGCTTCTATCATACGGGCCTGAATCTGATGAACTTGGAATCCCGTCCTATGGTGGGTAAGTCCTGGGAATATTTCTTCTTCATTGATGTGACCGGCAATCTTTCCGATCCTTTGGTTGCAGATGTTATAGACGAGGTGCGCTCTAAGAGCACCTATGTGAAGATTTTAGGCAATTATCGTGCCTACGAGAAGAAGGAGTAGGCCATGAGCAATAAATTTGGTTTAATTGGCGGCAAGCTTGGGCACAGCCTGAGCCCAGCTATTCACCAGCTTTTTTTTGAGTATACAGGCAAGACTGGTAGCTACGAGCTTTTAGAAACGGAGCTGGAGGCGTTGCCGGAGCTGATGGGCAAGCTGCGCGAGGGCTTTGTTGGCACGAATGTGACCATTCCTCATAAGCTGCACGTGATGCCCTTGCTTGATGAAATTGCACCTGAAGCAGCTGCTATCGGTGCTGTAAATACCATTAAATTTACGCCGGAGGGCGCCCTTGGCTACAACACCGACTATTTTGGCTTTGGTCGCATGCTGGAATATAATGATATTAAGGTGAACGGCAAGGTGTGTGCCGTGCTGGGCACTGGCGGAGCAGCGCGGGCCGTGGTTAAATATTTGGCAGATAAAAAATGTGCCAAGCTGTATTTGGTAACCAGGGATGTGTATCGAGTTGATTCGCATTTTGCCAAAATCGCGCCCAAAATTAAAGTGATTGACTACGCTCGCTTGGATGCCCTGCAGGGCGATGTGCTTGTGAACTGTACGCCCGTGGGTATGTTCCCCAAGGTGGAGGCTGCTCCCGTGAGCGCCGAGGTTAGCTTTGCTTTTAACGCCAGCGTAGATTTGATTTATAATCCTGCGCAAACGTTGTTCTTAAAGCAGGCAGCTGAGGCTGGCAATAAGGCTGTGAACGGTCTTTTTATGCTGGTGGCACAGGCTGTGGCAGCGCAGGAAATTTGGCAGGGCGAGCGCTACGACAGCGATTTAATCGTGCGCATCATGAGCGAGCTGGAGAAAAGAATATGAAAAATATTGTTTTGATTGGCATGCCCGGCTGTGGCAAAAGCACCTTTGGCAAGCGTTTGGCTAAAAAAATGGGACGCAGCTTTTATGATGCGGATACAGTGCTGGAGGAGCGCGAAGCGCGCACGATCAAGGATTTCTTCGCTGAAAGCGAGGATGCTTTTCGTGCCGCAGAAACGCGCACGTTAGCCTATTTAGCAGAGCTGGAGGGCGTTGTTATCGCTACTGGCGGTGGCGCAGTAAAGCGCGCCGAAAATATGGAGCTGATGAAGCGCAAGGGCGTGGTGGTTTTTTTGGACCGCAAGCCCGAGCAGATTTTGGGCAATATTGAAGGTGATGCGCGCCCGCTCTTGGCTGCGGATAAGCAGCGCATCTTTAAGCTGTATGAGGAGCGCATCGATTTATATCGCAAATATGCTGATAAAATAATAACCAATAGCGGTGATTTTGGCAGAACGCTAGCGGCGCTAGAAAGCTATGCTAAGCAAATTGCCGACTGATTGCAGATTGAGGGTGTTAGATTATGCGTAGAATTTTAGTATTAAACGGTCCTAATATCAATATGCTGGGCACGCGCGAAAAGGCTATTTATGGCCGTCGCGACTATGAGAGCCTGTGCGCCTATATTCGCTCGGCAGCAGCTCGCTTGGGCGTGGAAGTGGAGCTTTTGCAAAGCAATTACGAGGGCGACATCGTCACCGCCATCCAAAAGGCTTACGGCCAGTTTGATGGCATTGTCATTAATCCGGCAGCGTTCACGCACTATAGCGTAGCCATTCTTGATGCGCTGAAGGCAGTTAATCTTCCCGCCATTGAGGTGCACATCAGCAATATCCACAAGCGCGAGGAGTTCCGCCATCATTCTGTTACTGTGGCTGGCTGCGTGGGCCAAATTTGCGGCCTGGGCTTTGCAGGCTATGCGTTGGCTTTGGAGGCACTGTCCGTCTACGAGCCCGAAGAGTAAGAAAAACGCGATTATGCATAATGTATAAAGGTCTTCAACGTTTTGTAAGCCCTTTTAAAGTAAACATGAATTTAACCCTCGTGGCTGTGGCTGCGGGGGTTTTGCTATTTATAAAATATCATTTCGCAAAGCGCTTGCTATGGGGTATAATATAAAGATAGCTAACGCAAAGGGGGCTTTTGCATGACAATTATCATTTGCGCCATCACTGCAGGGATTGTGCTGGGCTGGCTGGATGTTTTTAATTATAAAACGAAGCTGTGGCTGAACCGCATTTCCACGGTGTGCTTATTTATTATTTTGCTTTGCTTGGGTGCGAAAATTGGTTGCGACAAGGAAATGCTGGCTAAGATTCCCGTGCTAGGCAAGCAGGCTTTTATTTTGGGGAGCAGTGCGATTCTGGGCTCCATGTTAATGTTTTACGTGATTATTAAGGCGCTGGCGCCCAATTTTGACAAGGAAAACGAGGCAGAATAGGCTGGATTTTTCTCGAAGAATACTGCACTTAGTTTGTGAAATGGAGTTTTGGGTATGGTTTGTGCTTTATTAGGAACAATTGTGGTGGGCATGGTGCTGGGGTATATGTTTTTGGATGTAACAGCTAAGCCCATGTTGGACGAAACGTTAATGGCGGCGCTGGATTTTATGGGCTTTGTGGCTGGTATCGAAATCGGCAGCAATCGCCGCTTGCTCAAGCAAATTTGCACGCCTAAGAATTTGGCCTTAGCGCTGGCATTGCCCACGGGCGTGGTGATTGGCAGCTTGGGCGGGGCCTATGTGAGTCATTTCCTCACTGGCTTATCTGTCTACGATTCAATTTTAGTGGGCTCGGGCCTGGGCTGGTACAGTCTTTCCTCCGTTGTTATCAGCACGTTATATAGCACGGAGCTGGGCGCGGTGGCCTTTTTGGCTAATATGCTGCGCGAGGTATCGAGCTTTGTGCTTATTCCGCTTTTGGCGCGGTGGAGCAAGCTGATGTGCATTGCGCCCGGTGGCGCGGGGACGATGGATTCGCTGCTGCCCTTAGTTATTCGTGGCGCTGGCATGCATGCGGGCATGTTTGCCTTTATCAATGGGCTGATCTTGTCGCTGCTGGTGCCGGTGCTGCTATCGGTGCTGTTGGAGTGAGGGGGATTATAGTATATTAGCACTGAATTTAACAAGTAATCATAAGCTAACCTTATACTAAAATTAGCATAAACTTTTCACAAAAATCTCTTGACAAGCTCTAAAAGCTATTGTAAACTGTAATACGTAGTTAGGAAGGCCTAACTACGTATATTTTTTGCTATAGAGTTAGCAGGTGCTTACATGAAAGGTGTGGTGAGAAGATGATGCCTTTATTACTGGCTGAGCCAGGTGAAGTAAATAAAATCATGGCA
>CAMFET010000060.1 GCA_945949475.1 uncultured Phascolarctobacterium sp. | reverse complement strand
AAGCCATGTGCTTATAAAAACTAATGACATATATTCTATTATAACGCTTTTTGACAGATTTGTAAAATGATTTTCCGCAGCCTGCGTGCGATGTGCTAAATATGCTTTTCTGTTCTTTTTGTAACAAAAGTAATTGACTGCATGGGGAAAGATGATATACTATATAACAAGGAGCGGCCTACGAGCCCCGCTTTCCTTTTTGGTGTGTGTATATTCTGGAGTAAAGATAGAATGTTAAGTGCTTATGGTTTTCCCTTTTTGCTTGCTGCTTTAGTAAGCTATATATTGACCCCGTACATTAAGAAATTAGCCTTTCTCATCGGTGCGATCGATAAGCCCGATAATCGCAAGGTGCATAAGAAGATTATGCCCCGCTTAGGTGGACTGGCTATTTATATTGCCTTCATGGTTGCCGCAGTGGCAAGCCTGGAAATGACGATGGATATCGTGGGCATTCTGGTGGGTGCTACGGTGATAGTTATCGTTGGTGTGCTGGATGACAAATACCAGTTGCCGGCCAAGGTAAAGCTGCTGGGGCAGATTTTTGCTGCCTGCGTACTGGTCCTTTTCGATATTCGCATCGAATGGATCAATAATCCCTTTGGCGGCTATTTTTATTTGGACTATCTTTCTATACCGTTGACCATCTTTTGGGTAATCAGCTTTACCAACGTAGTGAATTTGATTGACGGCTTGGATGGCTTGGCAGCGGGTGTATCCGCCATCGCTTCACTGACGGTGATTTTGGTAGCCGTGCAGATGGGCTACTATCATATTGCGGTGATGACTGCGGCCTTGGCTGGTGGCATCATCGGCTTTATTCGCTATAATTTCAACCCTGCTACGATATTTATGGGTGATACGGGCAGTATGTTTATCGGCTATATGCTGGCTGCGATTTCTGTCTATGGTGCAGTGAAGACTGCAGCTACGGTAGCCTTAATCGTGCCCGCTATTGCTTTGGGCCTGCCCATTATGGATACAGCCTTTGCGATTATGCGTCGCTATAGCAATGGACGCCCCATCTTCCAGCCGGATAAGGGGCATTTGCACCATCGCCTTTTAGCCATGGGCATGAACCAAAAGCAGGCCGTACTGCTCATGTATGGCATTACTGCGATTTTGGGCATCGCCGCAGTGCTGTGGGCCGAGTTTGACGGCTTTTATGCAGCACTTATTATCGCAGCGATTATTACGGCCGTGGCCGTGGGAGCGAAAAAAATCGGTATTCTGAACGATCGATAAGATCTATAAGAGGGAGGAAAAACCGTGGAGAAGATAAAAAAGCTTAAGCTGATGACAGTTTTCGGCACGCGTCCGGAGGCTATCAAAATGTGTCCGTTAGTTTTAGAAATGCGCAAGTATCCTGAATATATCCAGCCCATTGTGGCTGTTACTGCCCAGCATAGGGAGATGCTGGACCAGGTGTTAGATTTATTTGGCATTGTACCCGATTATGATTTGAATATTATGACCAGTGGTCAAACTCTATATGATGTAACTACACGCGCCCTGATGGGTCTGAAGCCAATTATGGAGGAGGCCAAGCCCGACATGGTGCTGGTGCATGGCGACACCACCACTACCTTCGCGGGAGCGCTGGCTGCCTTCTATGCCCAAATTCCTGTGGGCCATGTGGAAGCAGGCCTGAGAACCGGTAACAAGTATTCGCCCTATCCGGAGGAAATGAACCGCAAGCTGACTGGTGCTATGGCTGATATGCATTTTGCGCCCACTGCTACCAGCAAGGGGAATTTGCTGAAGGAAAATGTTAATCCTGCTAGTATCCTCATAACCGGCAACACGGTTATCGATGCGCTGCAAACCACTGTACACGGAGATTATCATTTTGCTGATGAAGATTTTAACAGGGTGTTTGCAACAGGTCATAAGCTGATATTGATGACTACTCATAGAAGGGAAAATTTGGGTGAGCCCATGCGTCATGTGTATCGCGCCCTGAAGAGCGTGCTAGAGACTCATGAGAATGTGGAGGCTATTTTCCCAGTCCACAAAAACCCCAAGGTGCGCGAGATTGTGAACCAGGAGCTGGGGCATTTAAGCCGCGTGCATCTTATCGAGCCTATGGATTACGAGCCCTTTGCCAATTTGATGGCCAAGGTGGATATTGTTCTCACCGATAGCGGCGGTATTCAGGAGGAGGCTCCTGCGCTGGGCAAGCCCGTTTTGGTGCTGCGTGATACCACCGAGCGTCCTGAGGCTGTGGAGGCAGGCACAGTAAAGCTTGTGGGCACTGCCTACGAGGATGTGCTCCAGGAAACCAATCGTCTCCTGGATGATGATGAGCACTATCGCTCCATGGCGGAGGCTGCTAACCCCTATGGGGATGGCAAGGCCTGCGAGCGAATTATTAAGGCAATTTTACGCAAAAATGGCTACTCTGTAGAAAATTTCTCCGAATTTCAGCATAATTGAGTGGACAATTTTTGTGAAATAAATTAAAATTATATTGTACCATTCTGTGAACTGCACAGAAGGTCTATTAAGCTTGGAAAAATTAGGTGTTAAGGCGAGGTCAATTGTGGAGATTAGGGATAAGCGTAAGGAGGAAAGGGAGCGTAAGCAACGACTTAAAATGTTCAACGCTCTGGCCACCGTGTCATCCCTAGCCGCCATGATAGTTTTCGACTTTCTGCTGGCTTATTATGGTGGGGATTGGCTGGATGCTTATTTTGAGACAGGTGATCACACCTTTCGTCTGGCAGGTATCAGCCTTGCTATCGTCACGATTTTCCTGACCTTCTTCAAGCTAGTATATTCAGTAATGCAGGACGAGGACGAGTAAATCTTGATGATGAACTTTGATTTCACGCCCGTGGTTAGGGGTAGTTATAAGCGTTTTTTGATGCTGCCGGCCTGCATAGGCCTTGTGATGGTCATAGCACTACAGGTTTTGGGGCATCCTGAGGCGGCGTTGTCCTTGTTTCGCGGCTTCGTGGTGGGGCTTTTGGACACCGTGATTCTGGTTCATGGCATGAAAAAAGCACTGCCCTATGTAAAGGACCCTCAGCGGGGTCTTGCAATCATGAAGCGCCATCGCTGGTACCGGGTTTTGTCCGCATCCAGCATCATTATTTTGTTGTTAAGGCAGGGAGCCAATGTGGCAGGCGTCTGCATGGGCCTTCTGCTGATACATATATTTTTACTTTTTAATCTAACAATTATCGCGTACCAGCTCAATAAAGAGGGGGAACGTGAAGAAAGGAGAGAGAAATAATGGGAAATGAAGCAGCAGCTGCAGCACAAGAACATTCCGGTGAGATTATCCATTACCTTGCTCAAGAAGTAGCACCTGGTATTGTTATTCATATGCAAACCATGTATATGACCTGGATTACAATGGCAGTAGTGTTTGTTCTCTTCTTGCTGGCCGCCAAAAATCCGAAAATGGTTCCTAGCGGAGTCCAAAATGTTATGGAGTTCTTCATTGAATTCTTAAACGATCTTATGGAAGGCCAACTGGGTATTAAAGGACGCAAGTACATGGCTCCTTTTATTATCACCCTTTTCATGTTCATCTTTATTAGTAACGAAATTGGTATGTTGCCGCAGGTTGGTGTACACTGGACTTCTCCTACCAACGACGTTAACACCTGCTTTGCACTGTCCTTGACTGTTGCAATCGGTGTGCACATCATTGGTATCGGCCAAAAGGGCTTGAGCCATTACAAGCACTATGTTAGTCCTTCTCCCGCATTCTTGCCGTTGCATTTGTTAGACGAAGTTGTAAAACCGTTGACTATGGCCCTTCGTCTATTCGGTAACATTCTGGCAGGCGAAATCCTGTTGATTGTACTGTACCAACTGGCTCCGTGGGTTGTACCTGAATTCTGGGTAATGTTCAGCTTGGTTATTGGTTTCTTGCAAGCCTTTATCTTCACCATGCTGGCTCTGACCAGCTTCGCGCTGGCTTTTGCGCATCACTAATTTAAAAGTCATTCTAAAAATTTAAAATCAAAATGTCTTATGATTGATAGGAGGAAATTTCAATGACTGAAAACGCAATTATTATTGCAGCATCTATGGTCGCTGTTGCATTCATCTGCCTGGGTGCAGCTCTGGGCGCTGCTCTTGGTAACGGTAACTTAACTGGTAGATCTATTGAATCCATGGCTCGTCAACCTGAAGAAGCTGGCAAGCTGTTCACCAACATGCTGGTATCCGTAGGTCTGGTAGAGTCCATGCCTATTCTGTGCTACGTTATCGCTGTAGTACTGGTATTCGCTAACCCCTTCGTAAAATAATCTAGAATCCGTAAATTAAGAAAACAAATAGGAGAGTGAGATAATTGGTTAATATTAACGCAACACTTATCGCGCAAATCCTGAACTTTTTGGTTCTTGTTTTCGTTCTTGCTAAATTCGTTTACAAACCTGTACTGGGTATCATGGAAGAGCGCAAGAATAAAATTGCTAGCGATTTAGAGACTGCTGAAATGGCTAAAAAGGATGCTGAAGCAGTTAAAGCTGAATATGCTGCAAAATTAGCGGATGCAAGACAGGAAGCACAGGCTATCATTGAAAACGCCCGCAAAACCGCTCAAGCAGCTCATGACAAGATTATGGCTGACACTAAGGTTGAGCAGGAGCAATATGTAGCAGCTCAAAAAGAGATTATTGCTACTGAAAAGAAGAAAGCTATGGATGAAGTTCGTGCACAGGTTATCAGCCTGTCCATGATCGCTGCCGGCAAAATTGTTGAGCAAAAGCTGAATTCTGAAGAAGACAAAAAAATGGCTAGCAAAATTGTTGATTCCATCATGAAATAATTGATGCAGTGATTTTGCTCGTTTCCCTATTAGGCCGGACGCGGTCCGCTGTAAATGCGAAACAGCAGGGCTAAGAGCCGGTATTCGGAGGTGATTGGTACAATATGAAGAGTGAAGAAAATATTGCTTTGCTGAAGCAAGAATTGTCCGACTTCAAAATTGATCTGGGCTCCATTAAAGAGCTTTTAGATGTAAACGTTACTACAGCTAAGAAATTGACTGTTGACGAGTATCAATCCATTTCTGCAATTCTGACTGAGAAGCTGGGCCGTGAAATCTTCTTGAACAAGAAGGTTGACCCCTCCATTCTCGGCGGCATCATCGTACAAGTTGGCGATAAGGTATTTGATGCTTCCGCTGCTCGTAAGCTGAAGAAGATGGAAGTTGCCCTCAGCGGCATCGATATCCACGAATACACTAAGCCCGAAGCTATGGGTGATGCTCTCAGCGCTAAGCTGGAGAATTACAAAGTGGACGCTGATCTCGAAGAGGTTGGTATCGTTGAGAAGATCGGTGACGGCATCGCAACCGTTATCGGTATGAAAAACGCAATGGCTGGCGAATTGGTAGAACTGCCCCACAACGTATCCGGCATGGTTCTGAACCTGAACCCGGACTCCGTTGGTATCGTATTGATGGGCGGCGAAACCAAGATTAAGGAAGGCGACGTTGTTCGCCGTACCGGCCGCATCATGGAAGTTCCTGTAGGCGAAGGCCTGCTGGGTCGTGTAGTTAGCGCTATCGGCGCTCCTATCGACGGCAAAGGCGAAATCGTTGCAGCTGAACACCGTCCTGTTGAATCCCCTGCACATGGTATCGCAGATCGTAAATCCGTTGATACCCCGCTGCAAACTGGTATTAAATGTATCGACGCACTGGTTCCCATCGGACGTGGCCAACGTGAGCTGATCATCGGCGACCGTGGCACCGGCAAGACCGCTGTTGCAGTTGATACCATCATCAACCAAAAGGGCCTGGGCGTTATCTGCATTTATGTAGCTATCGGCCAAAAGGCTTCCAACGTTGCCCGCATTGTTCGTACCTTGGAACAACACGGCGCAATGGAATACACCATCATCGTTGCTGCTACTGCTGCTGACTCCGCTCCGCTGCAAT
>CAMFET010000059.1 GCA_945949475.1 uncultured Phascolarctobacterium sp. | reverse complement strand
CGCTTCCTTTTGGAAATCGATATTTATCGTGGCGTAAAGCTCACCTTTATCCTGCCCGTAGTGCTGACGGCAGTGCTTTATTTGAAGCATCATGATATGCTGCAGGTGGTGGGCAAGGGTGTGAAAAGCCTGCTCACTAAGCTCAATAGCCTACTTGATACAGGCTTAACCTTTAAGCATGTGGCAGTGCTGTTCGTGTTCCTTTTTATCGCCTTCTATTTTGTAGGGCGCAGTGGTCACACCGGTGGCGTGCCTGTGCCGGCTATCGAGCTCAAGATGCGCGCCTTTTTAGAGCAGGTGATGTACGCTCGCCCGCGTGAAAAGGAATTTATGATTGGTCATCCGGCCTTCTTCCTGATGGTAATGGCCGTGTATAAATGTGCGCCGCGCTGGTGGCAGTTCGTGCTAATTTGCGGTGCTGTGATTGGCCAAGGCAGCTTGGTGCAAACCTTCTGCCATATGCGTACGCCTGTAGTGATGAGCTTTGTGCGTGCCTTGGATGGCTACGCTGTAGGTATTATTTTTGGCATTATCAGCATCCTTGGTGTAAGCCTGCTGTTAATGCTTGGTGAAAAGCTAAAAAGGAGATACATGGAGCAATGAGTAGGATCGTAATTTCCGGATACTATGGATTTGCCAATGCCGGAGATGAGGCCATGCTGGCCGCGATCATTAAAGCTTTGCGCAGTACAGAGGATTCCGTGGAGCTGACGGTGATTTCGGGCAATCCCCAGGCCACCGCAGCCCAATACGGTGTCTCCTCCATTCATCGTTTTAATCCCCTCGAGATTTTTTCTGCCCTGCGCAGCTGTGACCTGCTTTTGAGCGGTGGTGGCAGCCTGCTGCAGGATGTAACCAGCAAGCGTAGCTTGCTCTATTATTTGTCAATTTTAGGCTTGGGCCTGCTCGTGAGCAAAAAGGTGATGCTTTTTGCTCAGGGCATTGGCCCCATTCACAGCAGCCTGCTGCGCAAGCTCACCAAGCTGGTGTGCAGCCATGTGGATTTGATTACCGTGCGGGATCAGGATTCACTGTATGAGCTGCGTCATATTGGTATTCCTGCCGAAAAGGTACAGCTAACGGCCGACGCCGTGCTGACGTTGCCGCAGGAGAGCAAGGAGCAGGGGCGTCAGCTATTGGATAAGTTTGGCGTGCCCCATGATAAAATGCTAATTGCTATATCCGTGCGCAAATGGCAGGAGGATGACCGCTATCTTCTGGAGCTGGCCAAGGCTGTGGATATTTTAAGCCGGGAGTACCATGCTCATGTGGTGATTTTGCCCTTGCAATATCCAGTGGATGTGGCTGCTTGCCAGCGTCTGCAGCATTTTATGGTGCATAAGGAGCGCAGCACGGTGCTCACTGCCGATTGTGATACCGAGCAGTTTTTATCCTTGATGGGTAATTTTCAGCTGCTCATTGGCATGCGGCTGCACGCTTTGATTTTTGCTGCTGTTATGGAAAGACCCTTTGTGGCGATTTCCTATGACCCTAAAATTGATGGCTTTGTGAAGGATATTAACGGCGTAACTGCCGGTAACGTAGAAAATTTGCAGTCCACTCAGGTAGTGGCTGCGGCAAGAAAAGCGCTGGCACCCGAAGCCTACTGTCGGGGCAGGCTGGATAAGCTGCGGGCTAAGGCGATGCTGAATACCAAGCAGGCCATGGCTTTGCTGACGAAAGGAGTTTGAAGGTAGTGCTAATTATGAATGATGTGAGCAAGGTATACCCCGGCGGTTCTGTTGCCTTGCAGGACGTCAATGTGCATATAGAGCCAGGCGAATTTGTCTTTGTTGTTGGACCAAGCGGCGCCGGTAAATCTACCTTTATCAAGATGCTGTTCCGTGAGGTTTTGCCTACTACGGGCAGCATTTTTGTCAATGGTATGGATATTTTGGCCCTTTCGCCCAAGGAGATTCCCTTTATGCGGCGTCAGCTGGGGATTATTTTTCAGGATTATCGCTTGCTGCCGGACCGCACCGTGTTCGAAAACGTGGCCTTCGCCATGCAGGTTATCGAAGCGCCCCATCGCAAGATTAGGCGTCAGGTAAATAATGTGTTGGATTTGGTAGGCCTGCGCCATCGCTCTAATGCTTATCCTAACGAGCTTAGCGGTGGTGAGCAGCAGCGCATTGCTATTGCCCGGGCAATAGTCAACGATCCTGTTTTTGTTATTGCTGACGAGCCCACCGGCAATTTGGACCCGGAAACCAGCTGGGATATTATGGAAATTTTTAAAGAGATTAACTCCGCTGGCACCACCATTGTTATGGCTACCCATGATAAAGATGTAGTTGACGCTATGGGCAAGCGTGTTATTGCTATCGAACAGGGACGTATAGTACGGGACGAAAAAGAAGGAGCTTATGGCTATGAGATTTAGTACGAAGCAATACTTTATCAAAGAAACCTATAAATCCATTCGTCGTAATGGCTTCATGAGCTTTGCTTCTATTTCTACAGTGGCTGTGTCCCTGTTGGTTTTGGGCATGTTTTTGATGATATTCTTAAACACTAATAATCTGGCCCAATATTTGGAAAATCAGGTGCAGATTTCTGTGTATATGCAGGATAGCGCTACGGATAAGGAGCTGGCCTCCGTAAAGGATAAGCTAACGAAAATGCCAGGCGTGGTCAAGGTTACGCAGGTGAATAAGCAGCAGGCCTTGGAGCGCTTTAAAAAGCGCTTGGGAGACCAGGAGCAGCTTTTAAACAGCCTGGGTAAAGAAAATCCCTTCCCTAACTCCTTTGAGGTGCAGGTGGATAACCCCGACCGCATCAAGGTGTTAACGCCACAGATTGGCCAGCTGCCGAAGGTGGAAACGGCTAAATTTGGGCAGGAGGTAGTGGAGCATCTCTTCCAGCTGACCAAGATTTTACGCTTGGGCGGTATTGTTTTGGTGGTCTTTTTGGCTATGGCTACCTTGTTTATTATTAGTAACACTATTCGCTTGACCGTATTTGCACGGCGCAAGGAAGTCATCATTATGAAATATGTAGGTGCTACTGACTGGTTCATTCGTTGGCCCTTTTTATTAGAGGGTATGACGCTGGGCTTTTTCGGTGCAGTAGTCGCCTTTGTGCTGATTAATAGTATTTATGCCAGTCTATTAGATCGCATTCATGCTACCTTGGCCTTTTTGCCCCTGCTGCCTACTTCTCCACTGCTTTTATATGTGGATTTATTTCTTTTGGCTGCGGGCACGGGCATTGGCGCCTTGGGCAGCTACATTTCCCTGCGCAAATTTTTGCGGGTGTAAGGGAGGCGTAAGCAATGCTCAAAGGAAGGTTTATCTCTCTGCTCGTAGCAGCCTGTGTGGCAGTGCTGCCTCTTTTTACTGCGTGGAGCTTTGCTAGTGAGGTTGATGACAAACGTGCCGAGCTGAACGAAGTACAAAGCCAAATGCAAAAAATGCAGGAGCGCAAGGAAAAGGCACGCCAAAAGGCAGAGGCAGCCAGCGTGGGCCTAGAAGAGATTCAGACCCGCATCAATCAGCTACGGGGTCAGGCTAGGGAGCTGCAGGGTAAGAGTGATGCTTTGCAAGCTAAAATCAATGATAATAAGGTTAAATTGGCTCAGAAACAAGCCGAGGTAGATAAGCGTAAAAAAATCTATAGCAAGCGCCTGCGGCAGATTTATATGAATGGACAAGTAAATTACTTGGATGTGCTTTTAGGCGCTAGGGATTTTAGCGATTTTGCTTCCCGTATGTATCTGCTGCAAAAAATAATCAGCAGCGATATTGAGATGCTGCAGCAGCTGCAAAAGGCTGAGGCCGAGGTTAGAGAGCGCCAAGAGCAGTTGGATATCGAGATGCGGGATATTGAAGTTGCCAAAGCTGAGCTGGAGGCTAAGCGGTCGCGGGCTAATCGCTTGAAGGAGCAGCGCTCTTATATGCTCTATAAGGCGCATGAGGAAGAGCAGCAAAGCCAAAGCGAGTACGAGCGACTTTTGGCGATCAGCGAGAACATCACTGCCATGCTGCGCAATATGGAAAGTGGCGGTGGCTCTAGCTCCGGCGGTGGTGGCACGGGTCGCTTCATCTGGCCCTGCCGCGGTGAAATCACCTCGTATTTTGGCTGGCGCACCCATCCTATTTTTGGTACTACTAAATATCACAGCGGCATGGATATTGCGGTGGATTATGGCACGCCCATTTTGGCAGCAGATTCCGGCACTGTCATTTATAGTGGTTGGCTGGGCGGCTATGGTTATGCTGTGATGATTGACCATGGCAGTGGCCTAGTTACACTTTATGCTCACAATCAAAGCTTAAATGTGTACGAGGGTCAATATGTTACCAAGGGCACCTGCATTGCCTATGCGGGTAGCACGGGCTATTCCACCGGACCTCACTGCCATTTCGAGGTGCGTTTGCACGGCGAGGTAACGGAGCCGTTGAATTATTTGCCTTGATGGCTGAAAGTATTTTTTGGAGGCGTTTCATGTTCACAAAAAGAGCTTGGCAGTTAGCTGCCTGCTGTGTGGCCACAGCTTGCTTGACCACGGTCACCATAGTGGGTGTGGAAGGCGTACTGCTGCAAAATTTAACAGGCAGCGCCTCAGAATCGGTGCGCTTTTTGCGGACCATGCATTTATTAAAAAACAATTATAATGGCGAGGTCGAGACGCATCAGCTCTTTGATGGAGCTATCAAGGGTATGGTGGAGTCCGTAGGAGATCCCTATACGGTTTATTTAAATCGCAAGGATTACGAGCAGCTAAACCATATGACCAACGGTACCTTTGGCGGGATTGGCATTGTTTTTGGCAAGCGCGGTGATGATTATGTAGTTATCTCTGCCTTGCCCGATAACCCAGGCGCTTTGGCAGGCATCAAAAGTGGCGATATTATTACTGCGGTGGATGATGTAGCAACTCGCACGCTGAATATGGAGCAGGTAGCACAAAAAATCCGTGGTCAACAGGGCACGGAGGTGCTGCTGGAGCTGAAGGGCAAGGATGGCAGCCTGCGCAAGGTGCGCGTTATTCGTAAGGATATCAAAAATCCTTCCGTGGGCGGGCAATTTGTGCCCAATACCAAAATTGGCTATATTCGCATTGCTGTTTTTAACGAAAGCACAGTGGAGGATTTTACTAAGGAATACCAGAAGCTGGAGCAGGAGGGCATGCAGTCCCTGATTTTGGACTTGCGTGGTAATCCCGGTGGACTTTTGGATGCAGGTATAGGCGTGGCTCGGCTCTTGGTGCCCAAGGGACCCATTGTTTCCGTCATCGATAAGGATGGCAATAAATATACGGAAAGCTCCTCCTTGGAAAAGGTAAAATATCCCTTGGCAGTGCTGGTGGACCATGGCAGTGCCAGTGCTTCGGAGATTGTTGCTGGTGCCATTAAGGATACCAAGGCGGGCAAGCTTTTTGGTGTCAAAACCTTTGGTAAGGGCAGTGTACAAACTGTGTATCGCTTGGATAGTGCTACCGCGGTAAAAATTACGGTGGCTAAATATTATACTCCGTCCGGGGTATCGATTCATAATGTGGGCATCGAGCCGGACGAGGTGGTGGAGCTGCCCGATACAGCAACTAAAGATGTACAACTTGACGCCGCTGTAAAATATCTCTCGCATTTATAATGATTTTGTGTTAAAATATGTAGAAGCCTAGTTAAGAGCTAGGTAAATTATAAAACTATAATATTATGTAGTTGAGGGGAGTAAGAGAAATGAGAATTGCAATTTATGGTTATGGTAATTTAGGTCGTGGTGTGGAGTCTGCTATCAGACAAAATGCAGATATGGAGCTGGTAGCAGTGTTCACTCGTCGCGACCCTGCTTCTGTAAAGGTGGTAACCGAGGGTGTGCCGGTATATAATATTGCCGAAGCTGCTCAGCATAAGGATGAAATTGATGTATTGGTGCTGTGCGGTGGCTCTGCTACCGATTTGCCCGAGCAAACTCCGGAGATGGCCAAGCTGTTCAATGTTATTGACAGCTTTGATACCCATGCTCGCATTCCGGAGCATTTTGCTAATGTGGATAAGGCGGCTAAGGAAGCTG
>CAMFET010000058.1 GCA_945949475.1 uncultured Phascolarctobacterium sp. | reverse complement strand
TATATTATCGGCAAGCCCACGCCCGTAGGCCAAACCATCAGCTCCGGTATCAGCACGCCCCAGGTTATCATGAGCGTGGCTACCTTGGACAATATGGAAATCGAAGCACTGGTGGATGAATCCGATATTGGCCAGGTCAAGGAAGGCCAAAAGGTAAAATTCACTGTAGATGCTTATCCCGAAGAAACATTTATGGGTACGGTGCGCCTGCTATCCAAAAAAGCAACTACAGAAAACAATGTAATTTATTATAAGGTTTATGTAACAGTTGATGATGCTAAGGGCAAGCTGTTGCCCACCATGACTGCTAGAGCAGAGTTTATCATTAGCGAAGCTAAGGATGTAACCATGGTGCCCTTAAACTGCATTTATACAGAAGGCAAACGCCGTTATGTGAAGGTTTATAACGAAAAGACCAAGGAAACCAAGGATGTAGATGTTTCTGTGGGCCTGAGCAACGATAATAATATTGTTGTTACTGGTGCTGACCTGCAAGAGGGCGAAAAGCTGCTGGTGAAAAAGGCAGTAGCTAAGCAGAACAATACTAATAGAATGGGGCCGCCCCTGCATTAAGGAGTGAGGGAAATGGCAGTTATCCAGCTTAAGGATATTATGAAAACCTATATCATGGGTGACAGCATTGTTCATGCTCTGGACCATGTGAATGTAAGCATTGATTTTGGCGAATTTACCGCCATCATGGGACCTTCCGGCAGTGGTAAATCCACGATGATGAATATTTTGGGCTGCTTGGATCGGCCTACCAGCGGTGAGTATTATTTAGATGGCAAGGAAATTGCTGGTTATAATGATGATGAGCTAGCTCATACGAGAAATGCCAAAATTGGCTTTGTTTTTCAAAACTTTAATCTGCTCAGCAAGCTTACTGCACAGGCCAATGTGGCACTGCCCCTTGTTTATGCTGGCGTGGAGGAAGAGGAGCGCATGGAGCGAGCCAAAAAAGCGCTAGAGGCCGTAGGGCTGGGCGCGCGCCTAGAGCATAAGCCGATGGAGATGAGCGGTGGCCAGCGTCAGCGTGTAGCCATTGCTAGAGCGCTCATCAATAATCCGGCCATTATTATGGCGGATGAGCCCACGGGTAATCTTGATACTAAGTCCAGCTACGAGATTATGGATATCTTTAAATATTTAAACGAGCAAGGCAAAACCGTGGTTATGGTTACCCATGAGCCCGATATTGCCGAGCAAACGAAGCGTATTTTGGTAATGCGCGACGGCAAGCTGGTAAGCGACGAAAGAAGGTGATTTCATGTTCAACGAATCTATTAAAATGGCTCTCGATGGCATGATTTCCAACAAGCTGCGCACCTTTTTGACGCTTTTAGGCATTATCATCGGCGTGGGCGCAGTTATCGCCATGGTGAGCCTGGGCTTTGGTGTAAAGGAAAATATTAAGAATAATATTTCCAAGCTAGGCAGCAACCTGTTGGTGATCACCTCCGGCGGTCGCACTGCTACCGGTGCTCGCTTAGCTGCGGGCGAGGGTGCCAAGCTGACCTATGAGGATGCCGAGGCCATTATGAAGCAGGTGGATGGCGTTGCGCGCATGAGCGCTAGCGTTAACAAAAGCTATCAGCTGGTGGCCGGCAATCAAAACTGGACCAGCCGCGTAGAGGGTACCACACCTAGTAATTTTGACATCCAAAGTTTGGAGCTTGAGGATGGACGCATTTTTAACAATAAGGATTTAAATAGCCGTAGCAGAGTGGCTGTTATCGGCTCCACGGTAGCCGAAAGTCTTTTCCCCGAGGGTGAGCCCGTGGGCAAAATGATGCGCGTTAATAAGGCTCCCTTTCAGGTAATTGGCGTGCTCAAGAGCAAGGGCCAAAGCGGCATGGGTCAGGACCAGGACGATGTGGTTTACATTCCCCTGACCACTGCTCAAAATCGCATGATGGGCATCACCTATGTGCAAAGAGTGACGCTGCAGGCCGAAAATGAGAATATTATTAACGATGTACAGGCTGAGGCGGAGCAGGTGCTGCGCAATCGCCACAAGATTAAAGCGGGAAATTACGACGACTTCACCGTGCGCAATATGGCAGCTATCATGGAAACGATGATGGAAACGGCTAATAGCATTACCATGCTGCTAGGCTGCATTGCGGCCATCTCCCTCTTGGTGGGCGGCATCGGCATCATGAATATTATGCTGGTATCCGTTACGGAGCGTACGCGCGAAATAGGTATCCGCAAGGCTTTGGGTGCAACTTATAATAATATTTTGCTGCAATTTTTACTCGAAGCGATGGTTATCGGCATTGTGGGCGGTGGCCTGGGCGTGCTGTTAGGCGTGGGCGCATCCTTCGCCATCAGCTATTTTGCAGGCTGGAATACTGTGATTTCGCTGTGGGCCATCATCATCGCCGTGGTTTTTTCCATCGGCATTGGCCTCTTCTTTGGTATCTACCCTGCCCGTAAGGCAGCACTGTTAGACCCCATCGACGCTTTGCGCTATGAATAAAAGGCAAAATATAGTATAATAAAATATAGAGAAGCGAAAAAAGACAGTGGCCCTAGCTACTGTCTTTTTCATGATGTAGCGCTAGCGTGATGAGCTACGAATTATGGAATTACAAATTACAATTGATGAATAAAGCTGGGTACTATTGGGCGAGGTTAGCATGAGCAGAAAAAACTATTTACGGGATATGCCTTCCTGTAAGCGGACAGAGCAAAAGCATATTAGTAGCTATCGTGAATACCTGCAGGCTGGGCTGGCTTTTTTGCGCAAGCCCAAGACACGTTTTGATTTGCGCGACCGTTCTATGTTAGTGCTTTTGCTGGTTTTAGTAATAATTCTGCTGCAAAAGGTTGTGGAATACTTTAGTAATTGATATAATAATATGATAAGATAATGGAGTGCCATTTTTTGCAAGGGCATGAGGGAGGATGGCTGTGGCTGGCAAGAGCTTGGGCATTTTAGGCGGGACCTTTGATCCCATTCATATTGGACATCTGCGGATGGCGGAGCATGTGTTTCAGAGCATGGATTTAGAAAAAATTATCTTTATTCCTGCTTATGTGCCGCCGCACAAGCTGGGACAGGATTTTGCACCGGCCCAGGACCGCTATGCCATGACGAAGCTGGCTGTGGCAGATAATCCTCACTTTATTGTGTCGGATATGGAGCTTAAGCGTAGTGGTGTTTCCTATACCATCGATACGATTCGTCAGCTACATAACCTTTATCCTGATAAGGAGCTGCATTTTATTATTGGTGCTGACAGCGTGGCCCAGCTGCACACCTGGCATAATATTGAAGAAATGTTGGAGCTGACGCGCTTTGTGGCGGTGTGGCGTCCGGGCTACGAGGATGCCATGGAGGAGCTGGTGCGTCATTTAGGTCAGCGTGCGCGGGAAAGAGTGTTGCTTTTGGATACGCCGGTTTACGCTATTTCCTCCACCGAAATTCGCACGCGTTTGCGCCAAGGACAAAGCTTGGCAGGACTGGTGCCCGCACAAGTGGAAGAATATATTTATGAGCATGGTTTATATGGTTGTGTAACAGGAGATAGATAAGATGATGACATTGGAGGAAATGCAGGCATTACTTAAGGATAGCATTCCTGGCAAGCGCTATAAGCATTCTGTAAATGTGTACGAAACAGCCCTGAAGCTGGCAGAAGTCCACGGACTGCCTAAAGAAAAAATTGCTGTGTCTGCCTTGCTGCATGACTGCGGTCGCGAGGTGGCTAGCAAGGACAGCGTTGCTAAATGTCAAGAGCTGGGCTTACCCATTGATGCGATAGAAATGCATCAGCCGATTTTGCTCCATGCCAAGCTGGGCGTGTATAATGCTATGCATAAGTATGGCGTGGCAGATCAGGAGATTCTGGATGGAATAATGTACCACACCACTGGTATTGATGGCATGAGCAAGCTGGCTAAGGTAGTGTATTTGGCAGATATGATTGAGCCGGGTCGCGATTTTCCCGGTGTGGAGGAGCTGCGCAAGCTGGCGCGTAAGGATTTGGATAAGGCCATGCTGCTGGCTTATAGCAATACTATTTGCTATTTGCTGGAGGGTGGGCTTTTAATTCATCCTCATTGCATAAGAGGCTACAATGAGCTGATTTTAGCAGCAAAAACAAAGTAATTTGGCAGGGAGTACTTTATGGAAGATATGCAAAACGATGAGCAAAGACCTCCTCGCCACAAAAAACGCAAGCTGCGCTGGGGAAGATTGCTGTGCCTCTTATTGATAGTGGGTTTATTTGTGGCCGGAATGTTTTGGGGCAGTGTCTGGATTTATGATACTTTTATTAATCCGCCCCAACGAAATGTAGTGGCTGCTGCCGATGATACCATCCGCAAGGATGAAAAGCTTAATGAACGTATAAATGTGCTGCTTTTGGGTATTGATGATGGCGATAGTGAGGCTGCAGAATATGAACCCAAGCGTACGGATGCCATTATTCTTTTAAGCTTTGATCCAGAAAAGAGCTTGGTATCATTGCTGTCGATTCCGCGCGATACCAAGGTGATTTTGCCGGGGCATAAGGACCCTGATAAAATCAATGCAGCGTTTGCCTATGGCGGCGCTGTGATGGCTAAGCAAACCGTGGCCAATTTGCTAAGGGTGCCCATTCATTATTACTGCTTGGCCGATTGGCGTGGCTTTATTGATGTGGTTAATTTGATTGGCGGCGTAGATATTTATGTGGATAAGGATATGCATTACGAAGATCCTTACGCTAATTTAGTAATAGATATTAAGCATGGCTACCAGCATATGGATGGTGCTACAGCAGGTAAATATGTGCGTTTTCGCAGTGATGAGCTGGGTGATATTGGACGTGTGCAGCGTCAACAAAAATTCCTTAAGGCTGCAGCAGAGCAAATGTTTTCTGTGCAAAATGTAACCAAAATAAGTAGCCTTTTGACAACCTTGGAAAAATATATTCAAACAGATTTGAATACCTTGACCATGCTCAAGGCTGCCAACAGCTTTAAGCTTTTTGGGGACGAAAAAATGCGCAGCTGTATGCTTTATGGTAAATTTGATGATTCCAGTGGCGTTAGCTATTGGTCGGCCGACAGAGCATCGGTGAATAAATCCTTGGACGAGCTGGGTATACCCTATATTAAGGAAAAGGCCGAGGATGAAGCTAAAACTGAGGAAGAAGCACCACGCGAGCATTTGCAGCCCAAGGATAGGGAGCAAATATATCGTGAAAAAAATAGTGACAAGAAGTAACAAGTATAAGTAAGACGAGCAGAAAAAGGAGGATTTTACATGGAAACTAAAGCATTAGCAACTAAAATTGCCGCTGCTGCCAGCGATAAAAAGGCTAAGGATATTTTACTTTTGAATATGGAGGGCTTGTCCCCGGTAACCGACTATTATGTAATTTGCAGTGCTAGCAACACCACTCTGGTGCGCACTATTGCTGATAATATTGAAGATAAGCTGGGAGAAGCAGGTGTATTCCCCACCCATAAGGAAGGCTATGCCGATTCTCGTTGGGTGCTTTTGGATTACGGCGATGTAGTTGCCCACATTTTCTTAGAGGAAGAGCGCGATTTCTATAATTTGGAGCAGCTGTGGGCCGATGCTCCCTCCGAAGCTTTTGTGGAGAGTGAAGATGCTGAATAATAAAAAACCTATGGGCAAATTTACGAAAAAGCCCGTGGTGATTCAAAATAATACCAAATACCGTCCTGGTGATGTGGTGACCTTAAAGGTGGTGCGCTTAGGTGAAATGGGCGCTTTCCTTGATGGTGGCACCGGCAATACGGACGACGATATTTTGCTGCATAAGCTGCAGCAAACTGCCGAAGTTAAGGAGGGCGATGAGGTTAAGGTTTATTTATACCTGGACCCCAGCAAGCGCTTGACTGCCAGCATGAAGCTGCCCAAGATGCGCGAAGGCCAGCTGGGTTATGTACGTGTAATTAGCGTTACTCGTGATGGCGGCTTTGTGGATATTGGTGCAGAGCGTGGTGTGTTTTTGCCCTATAGTCAAATGCGTGGCCACGTATCCGAGGGCCAGCTGGTGTGGGTAAAGCTGTACCGTGATAAGAGCGGT
>CAMFET010000057.1 GCA_945949475.1 uncultured Phascolarctobacterium sp. | reverse complement strand
TCAAAGGCTTTTTTACACAAAAAAACAGGCCAGCATAAGCACAAAGCTCTTGCTGGCCTGCATTTTATGACTAATGCTGTAAAAGGGTTTCTGATAAACGGCAATTAACGGGCGAAGAAAATGTCAATTTATTTTCCCAAAAAAGCAGCAGCCATAAGGATAACAAAAATCGCGGAAGTAATAGCTTGGGTATTAGTCATGGTGAACACTCCTTTAATATTTAATTTCCGGAGATGCGCGCACTCTCTTGCTTGACTATAGTATAAACTATGTCTATAATAAAGTAAAACGAAGAAAAAACCTATTAATTAGCAAAAAAAGTGAGATGTGTTATGGAGTTCGATTTTTACCGCAATTTTTTAGTGCTGGCCGAGTCCAACACCATGAGCGCTGCTGCGCGCAAATTGAATATTGTACAAACTGCCCTAAGCAGCCAAATTACTAAGCTGGAGGATTATTACGGCGTGAAGCTGGTAAAGCGCCAAAAGGGCAGCAAGCATATTGAGCTTACCGCTGCCGGCATCGAGTTTGTGGCCAAGGTGCGCAAGCTGTGCCAAAGCGAGGATGAGCTGGCTTTGGCTATGGAAAAATATGATGGCAATGTGTTTGGCACGATTCGCTTTGGCGTTTCGCCCATGCGCAGTCATTATTTTATTGAGCGTTATCTGATGCCCTTCACCAAGCTACATCCAAGAATTACCTTTATGTTTGAGGAGATGCTGACAGTTGATCAGGTGGATAAAATTCGCGCAGGAAGCATCGATTTTGCCTTTTCTAATGCTGCTATCAAAATCTATCCAGAGTTTGGGACTATTAATTTTGAGCGGGAAAAGCTTTTTGCCGTTTATCGCGAGGATTTGACGGTGCCTTGGGATGATAAGGAGTATATCGAAATCAAGGATTTGGCTGGCCTGCCGCTGTGCAGCTATTCTACGCAATTTTCTCTGCTCAGGCGTTTTTACGAAAAGCAGGGCATTAGGCTACAAACTCATTTTATGACCAATACGCTGCACACCACTCTTACTGTGGTCAAAAACAGCAATAATATTGGCGTTATCGCCGCCACACCCCACGAAACACTGGCCGAGGGCCTAGCCAAAAAGCCGATTAAGGACTCCCAGCTGGAGTTTAATAAAATCTTTTATTGGAATAAGGACCGGACGATGGGCTTGGCTGCCGAAACCTTTTTGGCTTACTTCCGCGAGGAAGCGAAAAAGGACGGAGCAGAGGTGTAAGAATAACTAACGGCAGGGCCGTACACTCAAAGTACAGCTCTGCCGTTGTTTTATTATATTATTTTACACATCTCAGCCACGAATCAATTTGATGCCGGGAACGGTGCTCTTGACGCATTTCCACAGCAGCACGGAGATGCTGCAATCCACAAAGGAGTGCACCACTGTGCCTAAGCCGACTAAAACGACTACGCTCATGATGAAGCCGCCGTTTAATTGAGCCGGTGTGAACATGTAGCCAGAGAAGAAGAAGGGAGAAACTACCAATACCTCACTGAGGCCGTGGATAAGGGCCAAGCCCGCATTTAAGCTCAGGCAGGCCAGCGGCTTTACTAAAATGTCAGCATGGCGCTTAATAATGATGGCACCCACAAGCGCAAAAATGATATGGGAAGCAGCGCGCAGAGCGATGATAAGCGGCGTGGTCATGAAAAAGCCCACGGTAGTGCCCAAAACAACGGCTGCAGCCACCTTCGGAGAAATGAACATAGCTAGGAAAATGGCCACATGGGAGCCCAGCGTGAAGGACATGGGGCCTAAAATCACCTTCGGCATAACCATGGGCACCACTAGGCCAATCGCACACAAAATTCCTGCCAACACCAACTGATAAATACTCTTATGATCCATTTTTTCAAGCATCCCCTTTAAAGTGTAATTTGACGCTTATTATACCACTATTTGCTAGCTAATAACAAGTGGTTTTACTGAGAACTTTAGCGTATTGCCTTGTATATTGCCTTGTGCTGAAGATGCTATATTTGCTAAAAACACAAAACAACCTCCAACCCCTATTTTGTAGGAGTTGGAGGATATTTTTACGCTTATTTTGTTATGATACTAATGAGTGTAGCACAAGTACTTGCGCATTTTTCGCAGTTAGTTATGATACTTCTCGCCACGACTAATTTTAAAGGCGCGATAAATCTGCTCAATTAATAGCAGGCGAATCATTTGGTGGGTGAAGGTCATTTTAGAAAAGCTTAAGGAGAAATCGGCACGCTTACGCAGCGCATCCGTATAGCCAAAGGCACCGCCGATGACGAAGGTAATATGGCTCTTGCCAGCCAGCGTCAAACTATCGATTCTTTCGGCCAGCTCTGGGCTGGAGATTTGCTTACCAATGACATCCAGCAAAATCACGTAGGAATTATCGGGGATGATGGCCATGAGCCGCGCTGTTTCCTTCTCCAACACCTGCTGCTTAATGGCAGGACTGGGCTCCTCGGGCATACGCTCCTCGTTAATCGCTATGGTTTCCAGCTTACAAAAGGGAGTCAAGCGCTTAGTAAACTCCGCAATGCCCGCTTCCAAATATTTTTCTTTAATCTTGCCCACGCAAGCAATAGTTACTTTCACTTGCCATAACCCTCGGGCACTTCTTCCAAAGTGATGGTTTTGGTCAGGGTATCGCCGCTACGCATAATTACTACGTCCACAGCCTGACCGACCTTGCACTCGGCAACCTTGGCGCTCAGCTCGCCGGTAGTTTTTACTCTAGCGCCGTTAAAGTTCAGGATGATGTCGGAGGAACGGATATCGGCCTTGGCTGCAGGTCCGTTAGGAATAACCTTCATGATAAAGATACCATTGTGCAGATCCACATCAAAGCCAAAGCGCTCGGCAATAGCCTTATCAATCATGGAAATGCCCAAGTACGGACGCGCTACGCGACCACGCTCCTGCAGCTCCTTTAAAATCGGCTTGGCAGTATTGATAGGAATAGCAAAGCCAATGCCTTCTACACCACCACGGGCAATTTTGGCGCTGTTGATACCCACAACCTCGCCATCAGCGTTCACCAGCGCACCACCGCTGTTGCCGGGGTTGATGGCTGCGTCAGTTTGGATTAGATTAAATTTGCGGTCGCCGATTTCAATGCTGCGATTTAAGGAGCTGATTACACCGACGGTAACGCTGCCGCGGAATTCCAAGCCCAGCGGATTACCGATGGCGATGGCGGGCTCGCCCACCTGCAGGGTATCGCTGTCACCAAATTCGGCTACAGTGAGGTCCTTGGCATCAATTTTGACAACAGCCAAATCGGTAGCCGGATCTGCGCCCAAAACCTTACCCTTTACGCTACGACCATCTGCCAAGCTAACTATGATTTCGGAAGCACCCTCAACAACGTGATTATTGGTAGCAATATAGCCAGCCTTATCGTAAATCACGCCGCTGCCAGTGCCCTTATCGGTAAAATAAACACGGTTAAAAAAGTCGCGCACATAGCCCTTGTTGGTAATACCCACTACAGCGGGCCCAACCTTTTTGGCAGCCTTAACAATGGGAGTATTACGAGCAGGGCTCAGCTGCTGCTCCTGCTTTTGCGCAGGCTTTTCGGAGACGGCAGCAGAGGTTTTGCTATCGCCGCAGCCAGCAACGAGAATGGCAGCGCCAACTAAGCCACAGGCCAAAATATTAAATGCTTTTTTCCAAGTAGTCTTTTGCATCATCTTCACTCCTTATTCATAATCATCATCTTCACATCTATTGCTAGTATTCGCTTATAGTATTTAATTAAAAGAGACTGGGCTGGCTTATAAGAAAATCAGCCACGGGCCGATGCTGGTCGGCAACTATCAGCTTCGTCTCCTGCAAGCGGTTTTTACTTTCCAAAATATTTTTCACCGTATCCAGAGCCAGCTTAGGCAAATTATTTTGCTCGCTTAAATGAGCCAAAAACACCCGCCGCGGCAGCTTTTCTAGCTGCAACAAAAGCTGTCCAGCGGTAACGTTCGATAAATGTCCCCGTGTACCCAAAATGCGCTGCTTTAGCTCGTAGGGATAGCTACCCTGCTTGAGCATTTCCACATCGTGGTTAGCCTCTAGCACCAGTACATCACTGCCCTGCACTGCCTCGCGCACAGCAGGCGTTACAAAGCCGGTGTCGGTCACATAGGTGCATTTGCAGTCCCCTCCGCGCCACAAAAAGCTGTAGCCCTGGGGCTGAGCAGCATCATGCGAGGTTGCGAAGCACTCAATGCTCACATCACCCAGCAGCATGCGCCCACCTGTTAAACGGCAATTAGCTCGATTTAGCTCGGGATATTTACTAAAAACGGCGCGCCAGGTTCCCTGGCTTGCATATAAGGGCACCTGATATTTTTTACCAAAGGTTACTATGCCCTTGACATGGTCCACATGCTCATGGGTAATAAACACGCCATCGAGCTCCTCGGGGCTTGCGCCCACCTGCTGCATGCGCTTCACCAGCTCGCGACAGCTGATGCCAACATCAACCAAAAAGCGTTGGCAGTCAGTGCTAATCAAAGCAGCATTCCCCTTGCTGCCGCTGGCCAACATCACAACTTGAACATCCTTTGCCAAAATTGGCACACTCCTATCACTAAACGCTTATATTATAACAGAGAAATTTAACTTTTTTGTGGCATTTTCGTAACAATCATGCTAAGAAAGCGAAAAAGGTGCACTAACTAAACAAGTCAGTCCACCTTTGTCAAATTCATTAATGCAGCTTTTGGCATTTGGAGCACAAGCCATAGAAATAGAACTGTCCTCCACTAACAGAAAAGCCGGCTTCATCCTTCACTAAGGTAGTTAGCTGAGCACGCATTTCCTTACTCATGGGCACATCCTGAATCAGTCCGCACTCCTTGCAGCAAAGATGATAATGGTCGTGCATATTTGCATCATAGCGATAGCTGTCCTCACCAGTATTAAGGATTTGAATGGCCTTGATATCGCGCAGAATTTCCACTGTCTTATAAACCGTGGCAAAGCTCATCGCAGGATACTTAGGCTGTAGCTTGCTATACAGCATTTCTGCATTGGGATGCCAGGGCTGCTCTGCCAAGGCCTCGTACACAGCCAAGCGCTGGGGCGTTACCTTATAACCATGATTTCGAAGTAGAGCGGTAAGCTCTTGACTAGTAAGCATACTACATCACTCCATTGCTAACAATAGGGGATAGAGGGGCTGTCCCCCATAAAATACTTCCACTTCCCAATCCTCATTCATTGCTTCTAATTGCTCTGCCAAGGCACCAGCCGACTCTTCGTCCAAATCAGCGCCATAGTACAGGCTCAGCAGCTCATAATCGCTACCACTGAGCATTTTTTCTAGTGTTGCGGCAATGCTGGTACCGGTACACACAATTTTATCATTGATTATGCCAAGATAATCACCCTGGCGCACCTCTAGGCCATTGACGACGCTGTCGCGCACGGCCACGGTTACGCTGCCGCTGGCTGCTTCCTTGGCTTCCTTAGTCATCACAACGGTGTTTTCGTCCAAGCTGCGGGTAGCATCAAAATGCAAGAGCGCTGCCAAACCCTGCGCCATATTGGTCGTAGGCACAAAGGATACCTTGGAATTACCCAAAAGCTTGCGCACCTGCTCCGCTGCCAAAATAATATTCTTATTATTGGGCAGGATGATATATTGCTCACAGGTGCCATTTTCAATCGCCTGCACAAAATCCTCTACCGGAGGGTTCATGCTCTGGCCGCCGCTGATGATTTCGGCTGCGCCCATCTCGTGCATGATACGGGCGATGCCCTCGCCTGCAGCAACAGTGAGTACGCCCACGCCATGCTTCACCGGCTGGATATCCTCGGCGGTAAAGAGACGATTTTCGTGCTGGTCACGCATATTTTCAATCTTGATATCGTGCAGCGTGCCCCATTGCTGGGCAATATTCAGGGCATTGCCGGGATTTTTAGTGTGGATATGCACCTTGACTATATCCTCAACCACAGCAACAATCATAGAATTGCCCAAGTCCTGCAAGGCCTCGCTGACAGTTTTTTTATCTACACTGGCACCCTTAACAATAAATTCGGTGCAGTAGGGAAATTCTAAATCCAAGGGCTCTCCACCCAGCTTGAGGCTGGTCTGACGCGGCACTACCTCCAGCACTTGGCAGTCCTGCCCCCGCAGTCCTGCTAAGCAGCCTTCAAAGAAGGC
>CAMFET010000056.1 GCA_945949475.1 uncultured Phascolarctobacterium sp. | reverse complement strand
CGGTGCATATGGAGGGCTTGTGTGGCCCATATTTGCGCGTGGTTGTGCCGGGAACAAGCGAGCTTGCCAACACTATTGCCCAAGTGAAGATTACTGGCATAGTTGATGACTGGTTAACAGGTGAGATAGTTTAGCAGTTGCTCCAAGTGGTACCTATGACGTGTACGGATTTAATGGCTAGATTATTACCAAAGTGAAATTAGCTTGTAACTTAAATGGTTTAGGTAGTACGACAAAAGTAAATTGGCAGAAAGTGTGTACCCATGGCGTGCGTTAACGGAACGTATTTCGGCCACGGTAGAACTACGATGATGACACGAAAAACGCTAGCAACGGACAGGCTCCTTCGTCCGCGAACCGCCTCGTCACGCTTCGGCACGTTTTTCTCTTGACGGATTAAGCGGTCTATGTGGGCGTGCTAATCTAGAAAACGGAATCCGTGCACGGCATGGGTACCACTTGATGCCATGATGTTACTATATATAAAAAATTTCTGTGCAATTAGCAGGATTTTGAGACTTTTTCTAGAAATAAGACTAGCTAGAAAAAAGACGAGAGGAGGGACAAGAAAATGGCTGAGGATTGCATTTTTTGCAGAATTATCAAGGGTGAAATTCCCTCTACCAAGGTATATGAAGACGACAAGATGATCGCGATTAACGATGTGGCTCCCGCTGCTCCCGTGCACGTGCTGTTGCTCCCTAAGGAGCACACTGCCAATATCACCACTGCGGCCCCTGAATTGGTTGCCTATATGCTGAGCAAGGTGAAGCTGATTGCCGAAAAAACCGGCATTGCCGAAAAGGGCTTCCGCGTTGTTATCAATACTGGTGACGATGGCGGTCAAACTGTAAAGCATTTGCATATTCACATCATCGGCGGTAAAGTATTGGGTTGGCCTCCGTGCTGAAAATCTTGACAAATGTTGTCTTTTCCTGTATAATAGGTCAGTAAGTGTTTTTAGGTGGCAACATCTAAGAACTTAATTTGCAGATACACTTCCCTAAGTGTGTGGAGGGAGGGAGAACAGATGGCAGAAATTAAAGTTGGCAAGAATGAAACTTTAGACAGCGCACTGCGCAGATTTAAAAGAGCAACCCAAAAGGCAGGCATTCTTTCTGAGGTAAGAAAACGCGAGCATTATGAAAAACCTAGCGTTGCCCGTAAGAAAAAATCCGAAGCAGCCAGAAAACGTAAGACCAGATAATTGGAGGCGGGCTGTATGTCTATAAAAGACCAATTAACTGCTGATATGAAGCAGGCCATGAAGGACAGAGAAGCAGGCAAGCTGCGTCTTAACGTCATTCGTATGGTGCGTGCTAATATTAAGAACGTTGAAATCAATGACAAAAAGGAGCTCACTGATGATGAGGTTCTGGCTGTCTTGATGAAAGAGGTCAAAATGCGTCAGGACTCTTTGGAGGAATTCCAAAAGGCCGGTCGCGACGAGTTGGTTGCCCAAGCCAAGGAAGAGATTGCTATTTTGAAGAAATATCTTCCGGAAGCTCTCGGTGATGACGAACTGAAAGCCATCGTAGCAGAGGTAATTGCCGCTGTGGGCGCTACCAGTCCCAAGGATATGGGTAAGGTAATGCCGGCTGTAATGGCCAAGACTAAGGGCCGTGCAGATGGCAAACGCATCAATGCTATCGTTCGTGAATTGCTCAAATAACCATAATAACCGTGTTGGAGAAATCTGACACGGTTATTTTTTTCTGCATTTATAAAACAACACTCTTACAATTAAATGAATATAAGATGTTTTATGTGCCATATGCTGCTATATTTATTGGTATGTACGATTAGTTGTACTGATAATGGTAAAAGATACATAGTGTGAAAATTAATTGAAAATACTTGAAAATTTCTCTGGCACTAAAACGGCTTCTGTGCTATAATAAAAATGTATTGTTGTATACTGCACAAGGGAATAATGCTTTTATAGTCTAAAAATTTGCTTTTTTATTTAAAGAGTGGGGGAAGACTAATCATGTCGCAGGTGTCGACCGGAACGGTTATTATTGATTCAGATTACAACATAATTAACTACAGTGAAGCTGTTGCCGCTTTATATCCCGGCTTACATAAGGGGGCGCAATGCTATAAGGCTTTTCTTGATCGTAGCATGCCCTGTAATAATTGCCCGGTAATGCAGGGCAAGCAGCAAAATGATGTGGAAACAGATGTATTATTACCCATTAGTCATGTTGAGAGTGTGTTAGAGGTGCCTTTGGCAGAGGGTAAAACCGGTTATGTTATTGTTTTTCGAATCGCTGGTGAGCGTGAACAGCTTGCCCAGCGCTTAGCTGCTGATGCGGATAATATGCATATTATGAGTATTATCAATACACTTTCGGGTGATGTTGGTGATTTATATGAGGTAAATCTAGCTACTAGAGAAGTAAAGGTATACCGCTCTGCAGGCAAAGCATTGGGTGTTATAGAAGAAATAAGAAAGGCCCCGGTTTATGAAGCAGCCTTGGAAGCATACATTGCGCAAAATGTACATCCGGATGACAAGGAAGAAATGCGGCAGGTTGCTGATTTAGCTAATATACGCCATATGCTAGAGGAGTCAGAAAGCTTTTTCTATCATTATAGAATTTTGCGTGCTGGAGAGGTGCATTATTATTATATGAAGTGTACTCGTATAGGCACTGCCGATTCTTATGCTAGTGTGATTCTTGCCTTTGCCAATGAGGACGCTTCTGTTAATAAGAGCCAGCTTAAGAGGATTTTGCAGCAGGAAAGGCAACAGGAGCTGATGTACGAAATGTGGCAGGATGAGCGGGATACTATTACCGGGCTTTATACCCAGCGTGCCTTTGCTTATCATGCGAAAAAGCTATTGGAGAACAATCCTGAAGAGAAATTTAATGTATCTATCTCCGATATTAAAAATTTTGAATTGGTTAACACCTTGTACGGTGAGGCCAAGGGTGACGAGCTTTTGCAATGGTTAGCTAAGTTTTATGTAGAGGCTTATCCGAATGGTATTGTGGGACGCTATGGCATCGACCAAATGGTGAGCATTTATAAGAATCCTACTCTGGAGCAAAAGGTAAAAGCTGTTACGCTATTTAAGCATTATTTAGAAAAATCGCCTGTTCCCAATGTGGTAGTTAAATTTGGCGTCTATGAAAATGTGGACCGCAATGTGGCTGTGGCACATATGTGTGCGAGGGCGCTGTTGGCAGTTAATAGCATCAAGCGTGATTTTCGCCACACCTTTGCCAAATACAGTGGGCCCATTAGCCAACACCAGCTACGTGCCCAAACGTATGAAGCACGTTTTAGTGAGGCTATTCAAAATAAGGAATTTGTGGTTTGGTATCAGCCCAAATACAACCCCTACAATGAAAAAATTGTTGGCGCCGAAGCTTTGGTTCGTTGGCAAACACCTGAAGGAATGATTCCTCCGGGCGAGTTTTTGGATGTGTTTGAGTCCGATGGACTTATTGAAAAGCTGGATGAATACGTGTTCCGTACGGTTTGCCAGCAGCAAAAGGCATGGGCAGATTTGGGTAGAAAGTTATTGCCCGTGTCTGTAAATGTGTCCCGTTGCAGCCTCTTTGGCCAGGATATAGTGGGACGCTATAAAAGAATCATTGAAGAATGTGGCATTGATCCTCTTTATGTTCCTATTGAAATAACAGAGAGTGTGGCCTTGGCTAATCTCAAGATTAAGCCCATCGCTGATGCCTTCTTTGATGCGGGCTTCCATTTGCATATGGATGATTTTGGCTCCGGACGTTCTTCACTTAATGGTTTGACTGTGATGCATTTTGATGTGGTTAAGTTGGATAAGAGCTTGATTGATTCTATTGGTAATCGTAGCGGCGAGCTGATATTGAATTATACCATGGCCTTAGGTAAGGAGCTGGGCAAGCGCCTGGTTGCTGAGGGCGTAGAAACTGAGTCCCAGTTAAGCTTTTTAAAGATTAATGGCTGTGATGCTATTCAGGGTTATTATTTTTCTAAGCCTTTGCCTGTTGATGAATACGAGCGTAAGGCTTATGGTGAGTAAAATATTATTTATTAATTTAATGTTACATAGAAGAGCGATTAGTGTTGTGCTAGTCGCTCTTTTGCATTAAAAAAGCTCTTCCGTTTGTTTGGAAGAGCTTTTTGTGAATAGTTTATTTTTCGTAGGTAAAATTGTTGATATGAGGACGCAGGTCATCACCCTGTTGTGCTTCGGCAGAGAGCACTGCTTGCACTAAAATAGCGTTCTCCAGGCGTTTTCGTTGCAGCTTGCAGCCATATTCATAAGGCTTAGAAATATCTCCATTAATTAAATCAGCATTAGCGTGGCAGCCGCCGCTGCAGAAGAAGCGTGCCCAGCACTCGCTGCATTCGGGCTTAGTCATAACATGGGTGTGACGGAACTTTTGTACTAGGTCGGGTTTGATTACGCCAGTTTCCAAAGTGCCCAGCTTGTACTGCTCTCTGCCAACAAATTGATGGCAGGGATAGATATCGCCATCAGCAGTGATAGCAAAGTATTCGTGGCCAGCGCCGCAGCCTGCTAAACGCTTAGCAACACAGGGACCATTATCAAGGGCTACATTAAAATGGAAGAAGTCAAAGGGATTGCCCTGACGGCGTCTTTCGAGATAGGCACGAGCGAGCTTGTCGTATTCTTCAAAAATAATTGGCAAGTCCTCCTCGGTTAGTACCCAAGGCTCATCAATGCCTACAACAGGCTCCACACTAATTTCCTTGCCCACCTTGGTCATATCCAAAACATCTTCGCAGAAATGAGTGCTGAAATGAGTATAGGTGCCACGGAGATAATAGTTTTTGCCTTGACGGCTTTCGATAAGCTTTTTGAAGCCACGCACAGCTGCGTCATAGCTACCGGCTTTGTTGGGGAAGGGACGCATAGCGTCATGGGTCTCTTTTTTGCCATCCAAGCTTAGTACTACCATAACTCTATTATCATTCAAAAATTTAATATTGTCATCATTTAAAAGAGTGCCATTGGTGGTCAAGGTTAGCTTAATGTTCTTGCCAGTTTCCTGCTCACGACGGCGTACATAATTGACAATATGTACAACTACGGGCCAGTTCATTAAGGGTTCACCGCCAAAGAGGTCCAGCTCTAGGTTGTGGCGCTTCTTGCTGCCTTCAATAGCAAATTCAACAGCTTTTTCGGCAGTTTCTTTGCTCATCAGCTGGCGACAGCCACCAAAGGAGCCGCTATCGGCAAAGCAATAGCCACAGCGAAGATTGCAGTCATGGGTTACCAATAAGCATAGGGATTTGACAATGGGCTTTTCGGCAAAGGTAGGAGGCACATCAAAGGCAGGGCTAAAGAGTAAGCCCTCGCCCTGTAAGCTCTGCATTTCTGCCATGGCATCCTGCAAATCCTCTTCACTATATTTGTTTTGTAAAGCAGCAATGGCTTCTTCCTTGTTGCTGCCATTATAATAGTCTAGCAAATCGTAAATTACTTCGTCTACAAGATGCACGGCACCGCTGTTTACGTCTAGCACTGCCATGTTATCATCTAAGCGCATTTTATGTATCAGCATCTAATTCAACCTTTCTTGTCCAAATAATCGTAACACTTATTATAGCATTATATAGGCAGATGCTCAAGGGCTGACAAAGATTTTGGTGAGTAAAGAAGAAAATGGTTGTGATTAAAAATGATTTATGATATAATTTTAACGAAAAATCTTTTATCATTAGACTGAATTATATTATAATTAGTTTTTGAAACAAGGTGTTAATGATGTTAAATAAGATACTTAAGAAACCATGTTGTTCTAAGCGAGGAGCGACTATGGTTTTTTTTGCTATATTGCTGCCTATGATATTTGGCTTTATGGGATTAGGTATTGATGCTAGCCTTGTGTATGTAAATAAAGGCAAGGTTCAGGATATTGCCGATGCTGCAGCCTTGGCTGGTGCAGCTCATTTAGGCGAAGAAGGAGATAGCGTCCGCACTGCGGTGGAGAAATACGTTAAAGCTAATGGCGTGGATATCACTAGCAATGATATGGTGAGTGTACCCAGTGATGGTTGGGATAGCTTAGATGAATTAGATGATGATAAAAGTCTGCGTGTTGCCTATGGCGTTGTTAATGTGGACGGCAAGGACAGGCTAAGAGTGCGCATTGACAAACGAGTACCATTGCCTTTTACTTCGGCTTTTTTGACAGAATGGAGTCATGGGATGGCTGTGGCTGCTGTGGCTGCGGCGGAGGGCAAT